>DATDKQ010000229.1:0-2129 GCA_036519915.1 Solirubrobacterales bacterium
AGGGCGCCGTCGAGCCCGATCGCCTCGTTTGCCTTGTAGTCGTAGGCCGCCTTGATCAGGAAGACGGCGACCAGCCCGAAGACGACCGCGCGGGCTACGTGTCCGATCGTGCCCAGCACGGTGAACCCCTTGTAGACAGGCTGCGGCATCTGGTCCGTCTTCGAGTCGGCGAGGAACTTCTTGCGGAGACCGCGAATCAGCTGGTAGCAGGCGACACCTGCTAGCACGACGCCCGCGATCGCAACGAGCCAGCGCCCGGCCGGCCAGCTGAACACGTCACCGGCCGTCTTCTTCGCGTTTCCCTTCCCGGAGGTCCCTGGGCCGGTAAGGATCTGGATCGCGACGACGCACATCGCGGCGTACACGATCCCGCTCCCGAGCGCGCCGAGGCGCTCGATCCCGCGGTCGGTGCCCTCCCGGCCGTGGCCGAGAGCAGCCCGGAAGAGCCGCCAGAGCGCGTAGCCGCCGAGACCGACTGCAAGGAGTGCGAGCAGCAAGTGACCGAAGGAATGCTGTTCGACCGACCTGAGAGCTCCCTGCTGGTTTGTGATCTTGCCGCCCTGCCGGGTCGCGAGCTCGAGCGCCAGCAGGCCGATGATCCCGTAGATCACCGCACGGGCGACAAACCCGGCCCGCGAGAGGATCGCAAAGAGCCGCGAGTTGACGAATCCTTCCCCGGCCGCTCGCGCGCCGCGCACCGAGACAGACGAATCACGCTGGACCATTGACATCGTGTCTTCGCTCCTCCCTAGGGGTGCAGATCGTGATCGCCCCGGGCTGCACTTTGATCGTGAACGACTTGACCTTCTCGCGATCACTTCCGTCGACCTCGTAGAGCACCTTCCGGTCGAGCTTCGCCTTCACCTTCGTCGCGCTCGTCGCCTGGACCAGAGGCGAGCGTTCAGCTTGGCCGACCGCCGTCCGCGCCAGCGTCCGCACCCAATCCACGACGCCGTCGGCATTGACGACGCCGATCTCGAGCCGTCCGTCGTCGGGGCGCGCATCCCCGAAGACCTCGATGCCGCCGAACAGGCGGCCGACGTTGCCCACAAGGATGCAGCTGGCGGCACCGGCGTACCAGGGGACCCCGTCCACCTTGATCTTCGCGTTGAAAGCCTTCGCGCGCAGGTTCCTGGATCCAGTCCACACGTACGCGAGACGTCCGAGCCGGTCTTTCAGGCCCCCGTCGGCCTCCTGGATCATTGAGGCGTCGAATCCCGCGCCCGCCATCACCGCGAAGCGCTCGCCATTGAACCGGCCAACGTCGAGTTTACGACGCTCTCCCCGAAGCCCAATTGAGACGGCCTGCTCGATGTCTTGTGGGATCCCGAGGTTCGTTGCCAGGAGGTTGGCAGTCCCGGCGGGGACGATCGCGAGAGGCGTCTCCGACCCGGCAAGCGCATCGATCGAACGCTGCGCCGTGCCATCGCCGCCCCAGACGAAGAGCAGTTCGGCGCCCTCATTCAGGACGCGCTCCACCTGCCTCGCCGCGAACCGGCTCTTCGCGATTTCGACCCACAGCGGATCGTCCACCCCCTGGCGCCTGAGCTCGCGCCGGAGCTGAGGCAGGCCGCCGCCGAACGACTTACCGGCATGCGCGATGACCGCGACCTTTGTCACTTCGAGCCGCTTCCGTGCATGGACGAGCTGAAGTCCGCGGCCCGGCTGACGAGAACAATGGCCGACAACGCCGCGATGCCGATGAGCACTCCGCCGCCGATGTCCAGCGGGTGATGCATGCCTCGGTACATCCGCGAGAACGCGACGTACAGGGGGATGAGCGCTGCGACCGTCCAGATGCAGATCCGCGCGGTGACGTTCGAGATTCGTGACGTGAGCAAGAGCGCGATCCCCCAGTAGATGGCGATCGAGGCCGCGGTGTGCCCCGACGGATAGCTGGCGTCAACCTGCAAGTTCTCCAGCCGATGGACCTCAGGGCGGTGACGGTGGACCACCATCGTCGTCGCGCGGTAGGAGCCCGACTCGACCGCAAGGGCGAAGAGGAGGAACCCGGCCAACCGCCAGTGCTTGGCCACCGCCGCGATGGTCGCCGCGATGCCCGCGATGATCGGCAGGACGACGCCGCCGGCCATGATCGAACCGACGAGCGAGGCCTCCGTCAGGCTGCT
>DATDKQ010000230.1:0-2168 GCA_036519915.1 Solirubrobacterales bacterium
CGGCCCGAGCTGGCAGGGGTCCTGAACCGCTCGGAGGGCGATTTCGAGCAGATACTCGCCGGGTCCGATGTGCTCGTCGAGCTGATCGGCGGCACCGACCCCGCGCTCGACTACGTCAGCCGGGCGCTCGAGGCGGGAAAGCCTGTCGTCACGGCAAACAAGCAGCTGCTGGCCCAGCACGGGGACGAGCTGTTCGGGCGCGCCCGCGAGGCCGGCGTGCAGCTCCGCTTCGAGGCCGCGGTGGCGGGGGTGATCCCGGTGATTCGCGTGATCCAGGAGAGCTTCGGCGCGACCGAGATCGAGAAGGTGTTCGGGATCGTCAACGGCACGACCAACTACATCCTCACCGAGATGGCGCGAAGCGGCCTCTCCTATGGGGACGCGCTGAAGCAGGCGCAGGACCTGGGCTATGCGGAGGCCGACCCGACGGAGGACGTCGGCGGAGCGGACGCCGCGGCCAAGATGGCGATCCTGGCGCGCCTCGCGTTCGGGGCGCCGGTGCAGCTGGAGGATGTCCCGTTCGAGGGCATCGAGGGGATCAGGCCGGACGACCTCGCCTACGCGAAGGAGTTCGGACTCTCGCTGAAGCTCCTCGGCGTCGCCGAACGGGTCGGCGACGGAGAGATCAGTGTCCGGGTCTTCCCCTGCTTCCTCTATCCCGGCCATCCGCTCTCGCCGATCGAGGGCCCGTTCAACGCGGTGATGGTCGAGTCCCCCGCGATCACCGAGATCACGATGTCGGGGCCGGGCGCGGGCGGACCCGAGACCGCCTCGGCAGTGCTCGGGGATGTCGTCTCCGTGATCGCAGGTGGCTCGCCGCTCTTCGAGGAGAACGCGAAGCTGGCGATCGCGAGGGATGTCGAGATGGCCTTCTATCTTCATCTCGAGGTCGACGACCGTCCAGGCGTCCTCGCGCAGGTCGCCGAGGTCCTCGGCGACAACGAGATCTCAGTGCGCAGCGTCGTCCAGCGAGGGCTCGGCGGCGAGGCGCAGCTGATCATGGTCATGCACCCGGTCTCGGAGCAGAGCTTCGGGGCCGCGCTCGAGAGGATCGCCAAGCTCGACTTCCTCCGCTCCCCACCCCGCTCGATCAGGGTGATCGAGGAAGAGTTCGGCTGAGCCGATGCCGACGCCGCTGATCGAGCGCTATCGCGATCGCCTCCCTCTCGAGGAGGGGGACCCGGTGGTGACGCTCAACGAGGGCTCGACTCCGCTGATCCACTCGCCGCGGCTTTCCGAGCGGGTGGGCGCGGACGTCCACCTCAAGTTCGAGGGCACGAACCCCACCGGCAGCTTCAAGGACCGGGGCATGACGGTCGCCGTCTCACGGGCCATGGGGGCGGGGGTCGAGGCGATCATCTGCGCATCGACGGGCAACACCGCCGCCAGCTGCGCCGCCTACGCGGCGCGGGCCGGGCTGCGCGGTGCCGTGATCGTCCCGGAGGGGAAGATCGCCATCGGCAAGCTCGCCCAGGCCCTCATGCACGGCGCGCGGGTGATCGCTCTCGAGGGCAACTTCGACCAGGCGCTGGAGATCGTCCGGGAGATCGCCGAGAAGCACCCCGTCGAGCTCGTCAACTCCGTGAACCCCTACCGGATCGAGGGCCAGAAGACGGCGGCCTTCGAGACCTGCGATGAGCTCGGAGAGGCGCCCGCCGCGCTCGCCATCCCTGTCGGGAACGCGGGCAACGTCACGTCCTGGTGGGCCGGTTTCCAGGAGTACCGGGCTTCCCCGATCCTCTACGGCTTCCAGGCCGCCGGTGCCGCCCCGCTGGTCGAGGGACACCCGATCGAGAACCCCGAGACAGTCGCCTCGGCGATCCGGATCGGCAATCCGGCGCGCTGGGAGGAGGCGATGAACGCATTCACTGCCTCACGCGGTCGGGTTGCCGCGGTCACCGACGAGCAGATCCTCGAGGCCTACCACTGGCTTGCCTCCAAGGAGGGCGTCTTCTGCGAGCCGGCCTCGGCCGCCTCCGTCGCCGGGCTGATCGCCCACGGCCTGCCGGTGGCCGAGGGAATCGAGAAACCGGAGAGCGTCGTCTGCGTGCTCACCGGCCACGGCCTCAAGGACCCGGACAGCGCGATCGGCAAGGCCCCCGCCGTCACCGGCTGCAAGGCGGAGCTCGGTGCGGTCGAAAAGGCCGTCTTCGACTAGGGAGCGCAGT
>DATDKQ010000231.1:0-2304 GCA_036519915.1 Solirubrobacterales bacterium
GAGCCCCGACTCGATGTGGGCGACCGCCACGTGCAGCTTGGTCGCGGCGAGCGCCGCGCCCATCGTCGAGTTGACGTCTCCCGGCACCAGGACCATGTCGGCGGGGTGGTCGAGCAGGTCGCGCTCGATCCCGATGAGCACACCGGCCGTCTGCTCGGCATGGGTGCCGGAGCCGACCTCGAGGTTGGCGTCGGGCTCCCGCATGCCGAGGCGCTCGATGAATCCGCCCGAGAGCGCGCGGTCGTAGTGCTGGCCCGTGTGCAGGACGCGAACGGAGTTCCCCTCGGATCCCTCCAGCGCGGCGATCACCGGAGCCGCCTTGACGAAGTTGGGTCGTGCCCCCACGACCGCGAGCACTGAGGCAGCCACAGCGCGGCAAGCTACCGGGGGCAGCGGTTCGAACGGCCTGCGGGTAGGGTCTTTCAGTCATGGCCGGCAACGCAAGCGGCGCCGTTTTGGTCACCGGTACCTCGTCCGGCATCGGCCGCGCCACCGCCCTCCTGCTCGATGCGCAGGGCTACCGCGTCTTCGCCGGCGTCCGCAAGGAGGCCGACGCGAGGGAGCTCTCCCAGGCCTGCTCGGATCGGCTGACGCCGCTCACCATCGACGTCACCGACGCCGGCCATATCGAATCGGCGAGAGAGCAGCTCGCCGAGGAGGTCGGTGACGAAGGGCTGGTCGGGCTCGTCAACAACGCCGGCGTGGGGGGTGGTGGCCCGATCGAGTTCATGCCGCTCGACGAGCTGCGGAGAACGATCGAGATCAATCTGATCGGTCAGGTCGCCGTCACCCAGGCCTGCATACCGCTGCTCCGCAGGGCAAAGGGGACGATCGTCTTCATCGCCTCGATCGGCGGCCGGGTAGCGAGCCCTTTCATGTCGCCGTACAACACCTCGAAGTTCGCGATCGAGGCGCTCGGCGAATCGCTGCGACACGAGCTGCGCCCCTGGCAGATCGATGTGACCGTCGTCGAGCCGGGCTCGATCGACACGGAGATCTGGAGCAAGGGGAACGACCAGATCCGCGAGAGGCTGGACGAGATGCCGGAGGACGCCCGGCGTCTCTATGGCCGCCAGATCACCCGGTTCGGCGAAGTGCTGAACGAGACCGCCAGCCGCGGCATCCCGGCCGAGAAGGTCGCGGCGGTGGTCCACAAGGCCATCTCCTCCGACAACCCGAAGCACCGCTACCTGGTCGGCACCGACGCGAAGATCGGAGCCCGCCTCAAGGGCACGCTGCCCGACCGGACCTTCTCGAAGCTCGCCGCGCGGCAGATGAAGATGCCGACGGACGTGCCGCCGGAATAGCCGCGTTCCCCTTCACCGCTTAGAGGTGGGGAGCCCTACCGGGGGCTTCTTCGCGTCAGCTCCTCGTACCTCGATGCGCAACCACAGGCTCCTGGGCCGCTTCGAGCGCCTCCCAAGCGTGGCTCTTGCATATGAGGCACGGTGGCAGGCTCTGGACCGGATCGGCCCTGACCTCGTTATCGCATTCCGTGCATCGGTACGTGCTTGCAGAAACGCGATCCGGAATTGGTTCTGCTCGATCGAATAGAAACGCGTGGAACGCGCCTACAAGTCCCATGGGACATCCCTTCCCGCTGAGGTCCTTATCCCTCCGAGGGGACGCCTTCCCTCACGTCAGTTTCGAGGAAACCTGCCCGCGACGGCTTACTTTCCTGGCTGGTGCCCCTGCATCTACCCGCACGCGCTCTCCTGCCGACACTTAGGTCGGAGTACGAGTGCATCAGCGCCGCGCGGTCAGGGCGCGCAGCACCACCTCGATGGGCGAGCTGTGCTTCGATCCGCTCTCGATCGCTTCCCGCGTCTTGCGCATCTCGGCTGCGAACTGACCGACGTTCTCGCTGAACTTGCCGATGTTCTTACTGGTGTCGGCGAGGTTCTTGCCGGCCTCGCCGCGGCCCTGGCCAACACGCATCCCCAGGATCTTGCGCCCGGAGTTGCGCTGGGCACCCAAAGCGACACCTCCAGCCAGCCCCGCAAGCGCCGCGCCACCCGCCACGGCCGGCCACTTGACCTTACCCGCGGCTGAGGAGATTGCCTTGCCACCCGTGTGCGCGCCCTCGGCGACGGCCTCTTTGCCTTTCGAACCGATCTGCTTGACGGCGTCCGCGGGGCCTTGGGAGCTCGAGCTCGCCGACGACCGCTTGCGGCCGCTGGTGCTCGCGCGCGAACGCCCGCTCCGCGAAGCGCCTGACTTTCGGCCGTTCGAGCCTCTTCCATTGCGTGACTGACGATTCCGCGTCGACCTCGATCCGCTGGACGAGGCCGATGCTCGCGTCGA
>DATDKQ010000232.1:0-3655 GCA_036519915.1 Solirubrobacterales bacterium
CACTTGCACGGGTGGCTAGGCTCGTCTGGTGAAGAGCACCCAGGTCCTGTCCCAGGCACAGCTCGAACTTCTGGCGAAGCACGGCGAGGAGCGCACCGCTGACGCCGGCGAGGTTCTCTTCAGCGTGGGCGACAAGAGCTATCCCTTCATGGCGATCATCGAGGGGGAGGCCGCGATCCGGGATGAATCGGGTCGCGAGCTGATCTCGCATGGTCCCTCCGGATTCGTCGGCGAGCTCAACCTGCTGACCGGCCAGACCGTCTTCCTGACAGCCATCGCGACGAAGCCGATGCGCTACATCGCCGTCGACCGGATCGAGCTGCGAGCGCTCCTCTTCGAGGACCCCGACCTCGCCGATCTCCTGCTGTCCGCATTCGTCTCTCGGCGGGAGCTCCTCCAGGCCGAGGACGGGCTCGGGATCGAAGTGGTCGGGCCGCGATCCTCCGAGCGGACCCGCGGAATCGTGGAGTGGCTGAGGAACGCCCGGATCCCCTACCGCTGGCGCGACCCCGAGCACCCGCCGGACGCCGGTGACCGCGAGGCGACGTCCCTGGTCGAGTCACTGGCCCCGGAGCGGCTGCCGGTCGTGCGCATACCGGGGGGCGTCGAGCTTCAGGCACCGAGCAACGGTGAGGTCTCCCGAGCGCTCGGAATCGGCCTCGAGCTTGCGGACCATGAGGAGGTGGACCTGCTGATCGTCGGCGGCGGGCCGGCGGGACTCGGCGCCGCCGTCTACGCGGCCTCGGAGGGCCTCGACACGCTCGTGCTAGAGCGGACGGTCCTCGGCGGCCAGGCGGGCTTCTCGAGACGGATCGAGAACTACCTCGGCTTTCCGGCGGGGATCGGCGGCAGCGAGCTGACCAGCCGGGCTGTCACCCAGGCGCGCAAGTTCAACGCCAGGACCGCGACCCCGTACGTCGCGGTCGCCCTCGAACCCGGCGATGAGCGTCACCTCGTCCGGGTCGAGGACGGCAATGAGATCGCCGCGCGCGCCATCGTGATCGCGACCGGTGCCAACTACCGGCGCCTCCCCGTCGAGCGGCTGTCGGAGTTCGAGGGGATCAGCGTCTTCTACGCCGCCGGCCCACCGGAGGCAAGCCGCTGTGCCGGAAGCCGGGTGGGCGTGGTCGGCGGCGGTAACTCGGCCGCCCAGGCCGCCATCTGGCTTGCCCGGGGAGGCGCCTTGGTGACGCTGCTTCATAGGCGCGCGGACCTGAGCGAGACCATGTCCGACTACCTGATCCACGACCTCGATCGCTATGGCGTCCAGGTGCGCGACCGGAGCGAGATCGTGGAGCTGCATGGCAGCGACGGTGAGCTCGAGGCCGTCACGCTCACGGACAGCGAGCGGCTTTCCTTCTCGAACCTGTTCCTCTTCCTGGGCGCGGACCCATGCGCGCACTGGCTCGGCGACGCGGTGGCACGCGATGAGCACGGATTCCTCCTCACCGGCTCCGACGTCGGCAGCGGCAATCTGCTCGAGACGAGCCTTCCCGGCGTGTACGCGGTCGGGGACGTGCGCTCCGGTTCCGCCAAGCGGGTCGCAACCGCCGTCGGCGAGGGAGCGATGGTGGTGCGCTTCGTGCACGAGCGGCTGGGCCAGCCGTCTCCGGTGAACGTGCGCGAGCCGGCCGAAGGGCCGACCGCGCTCAGGACGTGACCGCGCCCTCGGAGGCGCTCGAGACCGAGGCCGCGTACTTCGCCATCACGCCTCGCTTGTAGGGCGGCTCGGGGGGGTCATACGCCTCCACCCTCCTCGCGATCTCCTCGTCGGGGAGATCGACGTCGAGGCGACGGGCGTCGATGTCGATCGTGATCTCATCGCCGTCCTGGACGGCCGCGATCGGACCGCCGCGGATTGCCTCCGGGGCGACGTGACCCGCCATCAGGCCGTGGGTGGCGCCGGAGAAGCGTCCGTCCGTGAGCAACGCGACCTGGTCTCCGATTCCCTCGCCCACCAGCGCGGCCGTCACCTGGAGCATTTCCCGCATGCCGGGTCCGCCCGAGGGGCCCTCGTTGCGGATCACCACGACGTCTCCTGGCTTGATCCCCTGCTGCTCGACCACCGCGAAGCACTCCTCCTCAGAGCCGAAGACCCGCGCCGGGCCCGTGTGCTTCTTGCGCTCCTCGCCGGCGACCTTGACCACGCAGCCCTCGGGGGCAAGGTTGCCGCGCAGAATGACCAGTCCGCCGGTGGGCTTGAGTGGATCCGAGAGAGGGCGAACCACCTCCTGGCCGGAGGTCTCCTGCGACGCCTCCGCCTCCTCGCCGATCGTCCTGCCGGTGACGGTGATCGCCTCGCGGTGAAGCACGCCAGCCTCGTCCAGTCGCTTTGCCAGGACGCCGACGCCGCCGGCCTCGTAGAGGTCCTTCGCGACGAAGCGTCCGCCGGGCTTCAGGTCACCCAGCAGGGGCGTCCGCTCGGAGATCCGGTCGAAGTCGTCGATGGTCAACTCGATGCCGGCCTCGCTGGCCACGGCGAGCAGATGGAGCACGCCGTTGGTCGAGCCACCCGACATGCAGACGGTGGCGATCGCGTTCTCGAGCGACTCCCCGGTGATGATCTGGCTCGGGCGCAGATCCTCGGCAAGAACCCGCATGGCAAGCTCGCCGCATTCGCGCGCGACCTGCTCGCGGGCTCCGGCGACCGCGGGCACCATGCTGGTTCCCATCGGGCTGATTCCCATCACCTCGAAGGCCGAGGCCATCGTGTTGGCGGTGAACTGCGCGCCGCAGGCGCCGGCGCCGGGACTGGCGCAGCCCTCGAGCTCGTAGAGGTCGGCATCGGACATCTCGCCGGTGGTGTGCTTGCCGATCGCCTCGAAGACGTCCTGGATCGTCACGTCCTTGCCGCGCCAGCGGCCGGGCAGGATCGAGCCGCCGTAGAGCATCAGCGAAGGGACGTCGAGCCGTGCGAGCGCCATCACGCATCCCGGAATCGTCTTGTCGCAGCCGGAGAGGGCGATCACGGCGTCGAACTGGTAGCCGCGGGCTGTGAGCTCGATCGAGTCTGCGATCACCTCGCGGCTCACCAGCGAGGTCTTCATGCCCTGCGTCCCCATCGTGATCCCGTCCGAGATCGCGATCGTGTTGAACTCGAGTGGCGTGCCGCCGGCCGCCCGGACGCCCTCCTTGACGTGCTCGGCCAGGCCGCGGAGATGGAAGTTGCAGGGCATCGCCTCGATCCAGGTGTTCGCAATGCCAACGGTCGGGCGGCTCAGGTCGTCGTCGTCGAACCCGATCCCCTTCATGTAGGCGCGGGCGAAGGCTCGCTCGGGCCCGTCGAAGACGACGGACGAGCGTGTCCGCATTCCGTTGGTCGCTATCTCTGCCATTGCCTCAGAGCCGACAGGTCGCGGCGCACCATCGCCGGGTCGAGCTGGCGCCCGAGCGGATGCACGTTGGCGGTCCTGAGCGTGTGGTCCTCGTCCATGCGGAGGGCGAGCCACTTCGCCAGCACATCGTCGGCGTCGGGGAGCCTCTCCCCCGCCTCGGGGTCGGAGCCGTCGCGGAAGCGAACGCAGTACTCGGAGAGCAGCTCGCCGCTGCGGGCGTCGTAGCCGACGATCGGCCGCTGCGGGTAGATCAGGTAGCCGTACTCGCCGCCCTCGTGCTCGATCGACAGGAAGCCGAGGCGCTCGTACATCTCGAGCGC
>DATDKQ010000233.1:0-12824 GCA_036519915.1 Solirubrobacterales bacterium
GGTGCGCTCGCTCCACGCGTCCAGGATCGCCTTCCGCCAGTCCGGATCGAAGCCGGGAACCGAGTGGCCGCGCGGGTCGTCGTAGAAGCTCGGCGCGGTCTCGGGCGCGTAGAAGTCGTCGGGACAGACGAAGGACCCGACTTCGAGATCGAGGCGGAGGCTGCCCGCCGAGCCCAGCGCCAGCACACGGCCGCAACCGAGCTCGCAGAGGGCCCGGACGTTGGCGCGATGGTCGACCAGGTGCGCCGGGACGCTGCGAGCGAATCCGTGCCGGGGCAGCCCGACCACCTCCCCGGAGTCGATCGCCTGCACCGGCCGTTTCCCGCCGGCGTCGATGCTCACCCGGTCCCCCTCCACGGGATGCGCCCCCTCGGGGAGGCTGTAGCCGTAGACCACGGCGAGCCGATCACCGGTTGGGCGAGGAGCGCTCATCGCCGCGACTCTAGTGAGCGCCCGTGGCTAGGTCCTGATGTGCACCACGTCGCCGTCCTGGACGACGTAGTCGCGGCCCTCGATTCGAAGGGTCCCGCGATCTCGGGCGACGGCGTAGCCACCGGCATCGACCAGTTCGTCCCAGGCGATCACCTCGGCGCGCACGAAGGCTCGCTGGATGTCGGTGTGGACGCGGCCCGCGGCGTCGTAGGCGGTGCCGCCGCGCGACAGCGTCCGCGCCATCGCCTCCTTGTCCGTGTCCGCCGTGAAAAACGAGATCAGGTCGAGCAGTTCGAAGGCCGCGCGGATCAGGCGCTCGAGCCCGGACCGTTCGATGCCGAGCTCGTGGCGCATCTCCTCGGCTTCGCCCGGGTCCAGCTCGCGCAGCTCGGCCTCGACCCGGGCCGAGATCACCACGACCTTCGCCTGGATTTGCTCCGCGTGCGCGCCGAGCTCGGGCGGCGCCTCGGTGACCCCCTCGTCGACGTTGACCACGTACAGGATCGGCTTCGCGGTCAGCGGCGAGAGCTTGCGCAGCGCGTCGGATGCCGCCTCCGGCACGGGCACCTCGCGGGCGGGGCGGCCGGCCGAGAGCGCCTCGACGACGCGCTCCAGCCATTCCCGCTCGGCGACCGCCTCCCTGTCGCCCGAGCGGGCCTGCTTGGTGACACGTTCCAGGCGGCGCTCCGCGCCCTCGAGGTCGGCGGCGAGGAGCTCGGTCTCGATCAGCTCCGCGTCGGCAACCGGATCGACGCGGCCCTCGGGGTGGGCCACCGAGCCCGCGCTGTGGGCGCGGATCACGTGGCAGATCGCGTCGGTCTCGCGGATCGAGGCCAGGAACCGGTTCCCGAGCCCCTCGCCCTGCGAGGCACCCTTGACCAGCCCGGCGATGTCGTGGAAGTCGATCGTCTCGTGGACCACCTCGGAGGAGCCGAGCGTCTCGGCGACCTTCTCGAGCCGCTCGTCGGGGACCCCGACGACGGCGACGTTCGGCTCGACCGTCGTGAACGGGTAGTCGCCGGTCTCCGCTCCGGCCGCGGTGAGCGCGTTGAACAGCGTCGACTTGCCCGCGTTGGGCATTCCGACGATTCCGATCCTCATCGGCATGGCTCCACTAGAGGGGCGCGATCAGCCCGAGACCCGTGCCCAGCAGTGCCCCGGCGATCACGTCGGAGGGGTAGTGCATGCCGAGATACGGACGGCAGGCGGCGATCGCGGCGGCCAGGACGAAGAGGATCGCCGCCTCGGGGGCGATCCTCGTCATCGCGGTCGCGCAGGCGAAGGACGAGGTGGCGTGGGCGGAGGGGAAGCTGAGCGAGCTCGGCGCGCCTCCGAGAGGCGGCAGCCCCTCCAGCACCGGGCGGGGCCGCCTGACGATCAGCTTGACGACGAAGTTGAGCCCGATCGCGACCGGCCCGAGGATCCCAGCCAGGACCCAGTCCTCGCCGTTGTCAGGGTCCGCGAAGGCGAGCACGATCCCGATCACCAGCCAGACCGCGCCGTACTCGCCGATCCGACCCAGCCACTTCCCGATGCTCTCGGCCGTATGACCGTGGAACCGTGTTCGCATCGAATAGAGCACGCGGCTGTCGAGGGCCCGGAGCACCGGCGCAGAATACGGTTCAATCGTTTGATGGCCGAGACCGCCAACAGGGTGATGGTGCCCGGCTACCGGCACGTGCCCGGCAACCACTGCGGCTCCACCGCGCTGCGCAACCTGCTCGGCTTCCACGGGGTCGAGATCTCGGAGGAGATGGCGTTCGGGCTCGGCGCGGGCGCCTGCTTCTACTACGTGGTCCTCGACGAGCACTCCCCTTCTCGGTTCACGAACGGCCGGGCCGCCCGGCTCGAGGAGAATTTCCTGGAGCTCACCGGCGTCCCGCTTCGCCTGCGCACGGAGGCCGACCCCGAGGCTTCCTGGCGGCTGGCCCGCGATGCCGTCGACGAGGGCAGGCCGGTGCTGCTGCTCACCGACCTCTACTACCTCGATCACTACGGCCGCTCGGCCCACTTCCCGGGGCACGCCGTCGTACTTGCCGGGTACGACGAGGAGCTCGCCTGGGTCTCCGACACCGCCTTCGAGGATCTGCAGACCACCTCGCTCGAGGGTCTGCGCGAGGCGCGCCACTCCCAGCAGCCGATCTTTCCGCTCGCGGGCCATGCGATCGATGTGCCTGACGGGACCCAGCTCGACCGCGACGACCTGCTCGCCCACGCCCCGAAGGCGATCGATCGGGCCGCCAGCCGGATGCTCGAGCCGCCGCTCGGCGACTTCGAGGGGCTGACCGCGCTGCGGCGCTTCGCCGCCGAGGTCGGGGGGTGGCCCGAGACCGCCGAGGATTGGCAGTGGTGCGCCCGCTTCCTCTACCAGGTGATCGAGCGCCGCGGGACCGGCGGCGGCAACTTCCGCAAGATGTACGCGCGCTTTCTGGAGGAGGCCGGCTATGAGGCCGAGTCGAAGATCGCCGCGGAGGCTTCCGAGGACTGGACTCGCCTTGCGCTGGCAGCGCGGACCGCGAGCGAGCCGGACCAGCCCCATTCCGAGCACTGGAAGGAGTTGAGCGCCGAGGCCGAGCGGGTGCTGGACGCCGAGGAGCGGCTCTGGACCGCTCTCGCTGCCCGCTAGGCCGGGCTCGGGGGCTTCGCGAAGCGGGCGAAGTAGCCGAGTGCGTTCCCGACCCGCCGCTCGAAGCCGAGACCCCCGCCGCTCGCCCTCAGCCGCAGGGGCGCGAGCCTGACGTAGTGCGGATCGCCGACCAGCTCCCCGACGATCAGGCGGCCGCCTGGCTTCAGCACCCGGGCCAGCTCGCGGAGCGCGGCGTCCTGGTCGGGGATCTCGCCCAGCACGGTGACGAGGTAGGCGGCATCGAAGGTGCCGTCCTCGTAGGGCATCGAGGTCGCATCCGACTGGGTCGGCGTCACGTTCACCAGACCGCGCTCGCCGGCGCGCCGCATCGTGTGGTCGAGCATCTCCGGCTGCAGGTCGAGGATCTCGACCTCGCCGTCGGGCTTCACCCACTCGGCGACGTCGAGCGTGTAGTAACCGGTCCCCGGGCCGACCTCGAGGATCCGATCGCCCGCCTTCGGTTCGAGGATCTCCTTGAGCCGGGCGCGGGTGATCAGAGGGTGCGGGGCTTCCACCCAGAAGCGTTGCGAGTAGGGACAGGCGGACGGATTCTTCCGCCACCACAGCGCCGCCCCGGCGGTTGCGGCTGCCGCGGCCAGAATCAGGCCGCGGAGCTTCACCCGCCGAAGCCGATCCGCTGCGGAGTTGTGGCGCTGCGGATGAAAACGACCTGGCGCAGATCGATGGCGACGAAGCCCTCCTCGGCTTCGAGGTCGAACCAGCCATCGGCCTTGTCGAGCGCCTTGCGGAGGTCCTTGAGCTTCGACTCGTCGATCCGGACCTCGACCATGCCGCCGCCCGAGAAGCCGATCGAGACTCGCTCGGCCGAGGCCATCAGTGAGCCTCCGCCGGTTCGACAATCTCGGTGAGCACCCCATCGGTCGAGCGAGGGTGCACGAAGGCAACGCGAGACCGACGGATCCCGACCCGCGGCTCGGAATCGATCAGCTCGATGCCGGACTCCTTGAGCTTGTCGAGCACGCCCTCGATGTCGTCGACCGCGTAGGCAACGTGGTGCAGCCCGGGCCCCTTGCGCTCGAGGTACTTGCCGATCGGGGTGTCGGGCCCGAGGGGGCGCAGCAGCTCGACGTGACCCTCGCCGACGTCGAGCAGCACGGCCTCGACCCCTTGGCTCTCGACTGTCTCACGGTGGGTCACGGGCATTCCCATGGTCCCCTCGTAGAGGGCGATCGCCCCGTCGAGGTCATCGGTGGCGACGCCAATGTGATCGATCCGGCCGAGCATGGGCCGTGCAGTCTACGTAGCGGGCAGTGGGTCGCTCGCCTCACGCTGGCCCTCTGCCTCCTGCTCCACCCGGAGGATCTCGCTCAGCGCCGCAACCCCGACCTCGAGCTGTTCCGGTGTGGGCTCCTTGGTGGCGATCAGCCGCTGGATCTCATGGCCCGGGCGGTGGAAGGCGCGAGCGGCCGAGGTCTCGGGATTGCGCTCGCTCCAGGCGAACATCTCGGCGGCGAGCGACGCACTCGCGACTCCGACCGCCGTCCGCGCGATCGGCCCCGGGCTCTCGAGCGAGCGCTCGAGCAGGAGCTGGCCTGCGGCGGAAAGGACCAGCATGGGGGCGACCAGGTTGGAGCCGCAGCGCTCATGCTCCTTTGTCGCCGAGGCCGGGTCGTCGGAGCCGGCCTCGTAGGCGCCGATCGCCTTGTGCTCGACGCCGTGGTAGGCGGCCAGGTTGCGGTCGCTAAGCGCCACCATCGCCGGCGCCAGCGCGAGCGCGGCCTGCATCAGCTCGTTGGCGGCGCTCGAGCGCCTGCGGCGGAGCGCCCGGCTCGCGGTCGAGGCGATCAGCATCGCCGCGATCACTCGCACGTCTTCGAACGGCAGCCGCGCGGCGCGCAGCTTCATCCGGACCGTCGGGATCAGGATGAAGGCCTCCGCCAGCCTCAGCGGGCCGCGCAGGAGCGGCACCCGCACGGCGAGCTCCGGAGCCAGGGCGGGTTTCGGCCCCGAGGCGACCTGGATCTCGTCGTTCTCGTCGCGAGCCGCCCCGGCCCATGAGGTCGGGCCGTGGATCAGCAGGCCGTTGCGCAGCGCCATCCCACCCAGGCGCAGGACGTACTGCTCCTCAGCAGGAGAGCGGTCGCCGTTCTGGCTTGCGTCGTTCACCCGAGCATCCTGCGGGGGAGCTCGTAGAAGAAGCTCGCGGAGAACTCAACATCCGAGGCGGGCACGCGCTCGTCGGCGCCGTGGATCAGCGGCACGGCCTCGAGCAGGTCGATCTCGCGGTGCGGGCAGAACCCATAGACCACAGCCTCCGGGAAGGCGGTGCGGAATGGGTTGCTGTCGCTGAAGCCTGGCATCACGATCGGGGCGATGCCCGCTCCCGGGTCGACCTCGCCGACCCACTCGTGGATCGCATCCGCCAGCGGCGAGTCGAGTGGCGAGCTGTTGCCGACCACTGCCTCGCTGAACTCGACGGTGTAGTCCCCCTCGCCGATCAGGGAATGGAGCGCCGCGAGCGCCTCCTCCTCGCCGTCCCCGGGCGGGACCCGGCAGTCGATCAGCACCTCGGCCTCGGCGGGGATCACGTTCGCCTTCTTGCCCCCCTGGGCGATCGTCGGCGCGAGGGTCACGCCCAGCATCGGCTCGACCAGGAAGTCCGCGATCAGCGGCTGCTCGGCACGCAGGCGCTCGAGGCCGGCCCTGATCCCCTGTTCGCCGCTGACGGGCTCGCCGGTCAGCGCCTCGAGCAGCGCCTCGCCGACCGGTGACGGCTCCGCCTTCGGCTGCTCGGAGAGCGCCGAAATGTGGCCGGCGAGCTTGAGCAGGGCGTTGTCGCCGATCCTCGGAACGGAGGCGTGTCCGGCCCGGCCATGGGCCCGCAGCTTCATTCGGAAGATCCCCTTCTCCCCGACGCTCAGGGTATAGAGCCGGCGGCCGCCGAGCTCGACGGATTCGCCGCCACCCTCGTTGACGATGAAGTCGGCGCGCACCTTGTCTGGGTGCTGCTCGCAGAGCCAGTGGGCGCCGAGTCCCCCACCGACCTCCTCGTCGGCGGTCAGGACGAGCAGCAGCTCGCCGGCAGGCCGCCAATCGCTTTCGCCGAGAGCGATGCAGGCCGCCACCTCAGCCGCCACCTGGCCCTTCATGTCGAGCGCGCCTCGTCCGCGGACCCAGCCGTCGACGACGTCGCCGGCCCAGGGGTCGAAGGTCCAGTCCTCCGGATCGGCTCGGACGGTGTCCACGTGGCCGAGGAAGGCAAGCGTCGGCCCGTCCCCAGCGCCCCGGAGGCGGGCGACGAGGTTGGGCCGGCCCGCCTCCGCCTCCAGCAGCTCGCAGTCGAAGCCTGCCGACGTCAGCTCCTCGCGCAGGAACGCCTGCGCCCTGTCCTCGTTCCCAGGGGGATTGACGGTGTTGGTCTGGATCAGGCGGCCGAGCAGCTCGACCGCGGACGGGCCGAGGTCCTGGGGGACTGCCGTCGTGGCCGTGCCCTCCTCCATGGAGCCAGCTTAAGGGAGGGGCGCTCCGGCCAAGGCGAGCCCGGCGCCGACGGCGCCGGCGAGGACGAGTGTCTCGACGATCCCCCTTCTCACGACCAGGAGGGCGATGGCAGCGCCTGCCAGCACGCCGATCTGCCAGTCCTCGCTCAGAGCGCCGGCCAGCGTGACGGCCGACCCCAGGATCGCGCCGATCGCCGCAGGTCCCGCTCCGTCGAGGAATCCCCGTGCCCGGTCGTTCCCACGCAGCCGCTCGAAGCGCCCACCTCCGAGCAGGACGAACGAGAACGACGGGGCGAAGGCCACCGCGGCGGCGAGCAGGGCACCCCCAACACCGTGAGCGGCATAGCCGACCGCCGTCACGGTCGCGACCACAGGGCCGGGCGTCACCTGTCCCAGCGCGACGGCGTTCAGGAACTGGGCGTCGGTCATCCAGTGGTAGACGTCCACGGCGTCCCCCTGCATCAGGGGGATGACCACGAAGCCGCCCCCGAAGGAGAGCGCTCCGACCTTGAAGGCCGTCCAGGCGAGGGCGCCGATCCCACCTGTCGACACCGCCCCTGTGAGCAGAGCGGCGGGGCTCCAGCTCGCAGCCGCGTCCCTACCGGGCCGGGTCCGACGAAGAACTTCGAAAAGGCCGCAGGCCACCAGCACAAGCACCAGGTACGGCCCGATCGCGATCGCCGCCGCGATACCGGCCACCAGGTAAGCGAGCCAGCGAAGACGATGGCCATGGCCCGCCATTGCGTGCTCGTAGCTGGGCCTGATCAGCTCCCCCCCGGCGCGAACGGCCACGGCCGCGACGGCGGCGCCGGCGCCGGCCCCGGCTCCCCGCACCCACTCCGGCGGCGCCGACGACAGGAAGAGCACCGAGAGCGCCAGCACCATGACGACCGCCGGCACGATGAAGCCCAGGCCGCCGATCACTGCGCCCGCAGGGCCACCGACGCGATAGGCGCAGAAGATCGCGAGCTGGGTCGAAGCGGGCCCCGGGAGCAGCGAGCAGGCCGCGTTCGCGTCCTCGAAGGCACGGGCGTCCATCCACCCCTTCCTGCGCACCATCAGGTCGCGGAGCAGGCTGATGTGCGCGGGCGGGCCCCCGAATCCGATCAGACCGATCCGCAGCCACTCTCTCGCGATGACGTTCAGAGGGGCCACGCCGCAGGTTCATACTTGAACGGCATGGCTGAGCGCCTGTTCGAAACCGGCGGCGAGGCGCCGCACACCGGCGTCCCGCCTGATGACGCGCCTCTCGCGACCAGAATGCGGCCGCGGGATCTCGACGAGTTCGTCGGGCAGAGCCACCTGCTCGGCGAGGGCTCGGCCCTGCGCGTCGCGATCGAATCCGGCGACCCGCACTCGGCGATCTTCTACGGGCCCCCGGGGACCGGGAAGACGACGCTGGCGCGGATCATCGCCGCCCGGGTGGAGGGCGCATTCGAGGAGCTCTCCGCGGTCAACGCCGGGCGTGCCGAGGTCCGGGAGGTGATCGCCCGCGCCGAGGAGCGGCGGGCGTCGGGCCGGCCGACGATCTTCTTCCTCGACGAGATCCACCGCTTCAACAAGGCGCAGCAGGACGCGCTGCTCCCGGCGGTGGAGGAAGGCCTCGTCACCCTGATCGGGGCGACCACGGAGAACCCGTACTTCGAGGTCAACTCGGCCCTCCTCTCGCGCACCCAGATCTACGAGTTCCGGCCGCTCACTGACGACGAGATCGAGGATCTGCTGCGGCGGGCGCTGAACGACGAGCGCGGCCTGCCGGACGCGCCGCCGGTGCCCGACGAGGCGCTCCAGGTGCTAGCGGCGCGCTCGGGCGGCGATGCACGAGTGGCCCTGGCCGCGCTCGAGCGAGCGGCCGAGACGACCCAGGCGGCCGGTGAGAGCGAGGTCTCGATCGGCGCTGTCGAGGACGCTCTCCAGCGGAAGGCCCTGCTCTACGACCGCGAGGGCGACAAGCACTACGACTACATCTCGGCGTGGATCAAGGCGACCCGTGGGTCGGACGTGGACGCCTCCATCTATTACCTCGCGGTGATGCTGGAGGGGGGCGAGGACCCGCGCTTCATCGCGCGGCGGATGGTCATCTTCGCCTCGGAGGACGTCGGCAACGCCGATCCGCAGGGCCTCGTGATCGCCAACGCGGCGGCGCAGGCCGTCGATCGCGTCGGTCTGCCGGAGTGCGCCCTCAACCTCGCCCAGGCTGCCGCCTACCTGGCGCTGGCACCGAAGTCGAATGCGTCAACGAGGGCGATCTCGCGGGCCTCGGCGCACGTCCGCGAGCACGGCGCGGCCGAACCGCCTCCCTACCTTCAGGACGCGCACTACCCCGGCGCCCGCAAGCTCGGCCGCGGTGAGGGCTACCGCTACCCCCACGACGAGCCCGATGCGGTCAGCGACCAGCCGCTCGCGCCGGAGGCGTTGCGGGACGAGCGCTTCTACGAGCCGACGGACCGGGGCTTCGAGGCGGAGCTTCGCCAGCGCCTCGAGCGGCTGCGACAACTGCTCGGCAAGCGTTAGCCGCAGGTTAAGAGCGCTCGAACCCCACACTCCTGAACGCGCAACCTTTCGGAGAAGGGCGTGTTCTGAGGATCGTCTGACGCTCTGGCAGTTCGTGCGGTTCGCCGGAGCCGGCGCGTAAAAAGCCGGGGAGTGGACACGGAGGCCGGGAGCTCGGGGATTGCTCTCGGCCTCCAATTCTTTCGTCGGACGGCAGAGTGGGAGGAGGGAGACAGCGGCCTCGGCGGGAGGCCGCTGTTCCCCACGTAGAATCGCCTTCGACCGAGCGCAAGCGACGAGAGGAAGCAGGCGATGGAGGCGAGCTCCAGCAAGACCAGCACGAGCCGGAAGTCAGGCGCCAACGGCAGGAGCGGCAACGGCGCCGAGCCCGCCAAGTCGCGCAAGAAGGCGAAGTCGTCGAAGGGCTCCAAGTCCAAGGCTGGCCTGGAGTCGTTCAACCCGGCGACGGGAGAGCTGGTCGGGACCGTCGAGACGCTCACTCCGGCAAAGGTGCAGGGGGTGGTCGACGACGTCGCCGAGGTGCAGCCCTTCTGGGCGGCACTCTCGCTCGAGGACCGCGCCCGCTATATGCGCCGCGCGGGCGATGTCCTGCTCGAGGACCTGGATGAGATCGCTGAGCTGCTCACCAACGAGCAGGGCAAGCCGCGTGTGGAGAGCTACACGATGGAGCTGCTGCCGACGATCGACTCCCTGAAGTGGATCGCCGACAACGGCCCCGAGATCCTCGCCGACGAGAAGCTCTCGATGCCGCTCTTCCTGAAGTCGAAGAGCGCCAAGTTCACCTTCGAGCCGATCGGCGTCGTTGGCGTGATCGCCCCCTGGAACTATCCCTGGTCGATTCCCTTCGGCGAGGTCGCAATCGCCCTGATGGCGGGCAACGGCGTGGTCCTGAAGCCGGCGAGCCTCACCCCGCTGATCGGCGAACGGATCCGCCAGACCTTCGAGAAGGCCGGGTTGCCCGAGGGCCTCGTGCGCACGGTTCACGGCGGCGGCCGGATCGGCGACGCGCTGGTCAAGTCCACCGCGGGCAAGATCTTCTTCACGGGCTCCGTCGAGGTCGGCCGCAAGGTCGGCGTTGAGTGCGCCAAGCGCATGAAGGGCTCGGTGCTCGAGCTCGGCGGCAAGGACCCGCAGATCGTCTGTCCCGAGGCGGACCTCGCCAACGCGATCTCCGGGGCCGTCTGGGGCGGCTTCGCGAACGCAGGGCAGACCTGCTCGGGGATCGAGCGCGTGTATGTACATCGCGACGTCGCCGACGCCTTCGTCCAGGGCGTCGTCCGCGAGACCGAGCGGCTCACGGTGGGCGACCCGCGCGAGTGGACCACCGAGATCGGCCCGATGGTCTCCGAGGACCAGGCGAAGATCGTCACCGAGCTGGTCGACGACGCGGTCGAGAGCGGGGCCACGAAGCTCACCGGTGGCCCCACCGAGGTCGAGGGGATGAAGGGCAGCTTCATCGCGCCGGTCGTACTCACCGGCGTCACGCACGAGATGCGGATCATGAAAGAGGAGATCTTCGGTCCGGTGCTCCCGATCGTCAGGGTCGACTCCGAGGAGGAGGCGATCGAGCTCGCCAACGACTCGGAGTTCGGGCTCGGGGCATCGATCTGGACCAAGGACCGCGCGAAGGGCGAGCGCATGGCACACCAGATCGAGTCGGGGATGGTGTGGATCAATGACCACTCCTTCTCGCATGGCGCCTGCGTCTGTGCCTGGGGCGGAGTCAAGGACTCCGGCCTGGGTCGCTCGCACTCCAAGTTCGGCTTTTACGAGTGCGTGAACATCAAGCAGCTCGCCTGGGAACCGGGCTGGGCGCGCGACATGTGGTGGCAGCCGTACGACCGCAAGCTGGGAGACGCTATTCGCTACTCAGCGCAGCTGCTGTACAGCCGCAACGGGAACCGCCTCCAGGCCCTGCGTGAGGGAATCCGGCCGCTGGTCGAGGTCACCCGCCGGACGATGCGCAAAGGCTCGTAGCACCGCGCAGTTCGTCCCGTTTTTGGCGCAAATAGGGAGGGCGACCTGAATAGTGGGTGGAACGCCCGGACGGTTTGCTAACTTTCCGCGCGCACTTCCGCTGAATCTCAGGCCAAAGGAATGGCACGAGATCGGGGGAACCACAAGTTGGGGCGAATCGCGGCGAGTCTGCCGCGTAGCGCAATCTTTCAGCGCGAGCCCGTCAGCTAACCCCGTAAGCAACGAAAGAGGAAGGTTTGACGAGTTCGTCCTATGCCGTCTGCATGATTTTGGTTCCGGTAACGGGTTCTTTTTGAGTACCGGCCTGCAGACGTCCATGGGGCCAAGCAACTGACAGTCGCTCAAGTTCCGCCATCAACTGGCCGATACCTGCAGTTGGCGCGATGCAACCCGTCAATTAACGAACCGTGACCCCCAAACGACGCTCACTCGCACTCTTCCTGACCGCCGGCCTACTGGTCTCGCTGGTTGTCGTTCTCGGCGCGGCCTCCGCCCTCGCGGGCGGCGCGCACAGCTCGAAGGCGAGGGTCTCGGGCGCGATCACGATGAGGAGCCAGAGCTTCACCCTCTCCAGGCCGGATGAGAAGCGCCGCCTTACCGTCGGCTGTCCCGGCAAGCAGCGCCCGCTCGGCGGCGGCATGACCAGCACCCCACCGCCGACTGCGGGCGGCGAGGGCGTCTACCCCCACTCCTACGAGCGACTCGGAGTCCAGCGCGGCTGGCACGTCACGGCGGTGCTCTTCGACCCCGACCACCGCAGCACCCAGCCGCGCAACGTGACCCTGCAGGTCGCCTGCGGCCCACGGCTCGGGCACGTGACCCCGCCGCACAAGACCAAGTACGTCAAGCCCGGCCAGACCAAGACGGTCATCGCGACCTGCCCCGGCCGTCGTCACCTCTTCTCAGGCGGGTTCCAGCGGACCGACTTCACCTCACGGGGTGGGAACTACGTGATCGAGTCCCGCGCGATCTCGGACAAGTCCTGGCGCGTCGTCGGCCACGCGTTCGGCGACTTCGGCGGGGAACTCACCGCCATCGCTTACTGCACCCGTAGCAAGCGATCGCTGGTGAGTGAGGTCTCGAATTCGACCTCCCTCGCCCCCGGTTACGGGACCACGACCACCCCACCCTGCCCGCCGGGAACGCGGATGACCGCCGGCGGCTTCAGCGGCAACGGCTCGATCACCACCTTCCTGACGAACGGCATGATCAACCAGGACGGCAGCTGGTCGGCCTCGGGCTACAACTGGGGCTCCGGGGCCACCCTGACCGCCTACGGCTACTGCCTCCGCGCTTAGGCGCCCGCCAAGCCTCACCCCGCTAGATTCGGCTCCGATGATGGAGCGGATGGCCGTAGAGACCCGCTCGCCGGAGGTGAGCCGGCCGCTCGAGCCGGCGATCGAGCTGGTCGGGTTGAAGCGCGACTTCGGGGACCGCACCGCGCTCGATGGCGTCGACCTCAGGGTCGACCATGGAGGGAGCCTCGCGGTCCTCGGTCCCAATGGATCGGGCAAGTCCACGCTCCTTCGGATCCTGGCCGGCCTGCTGCGGCCGAGCTCGGGTGAGGTCTCGGTGCTTGGCTGCGACCTGCCCAAGGAGACCCACCGGCTGCGCGGCCGGGTCGGCTATCTGGGCCATGATCCGCTGCTCTACCGCGACCTGACCCCCCGCGAGAACCTCGAGCTGGCGGCCGCGCTGCACGGGATCGGATCGGAGGTGGCCGGGCCGCGGATCGAAGTCCTGCTCGAGGCGGTCGGCATGAGCGTTCGGGCGGACGACCGGGTCGCGGAGCTCTCCGCCGGGATGAAGCAGCG
>DATDKQ010000234.1:0-5282 GCA_036519915.1 Solirubrobacterales bacterium
ATCAGCTCGACCGTCAGGCGACCCGCGCCCGCGCCGACTTCGACGATCCGCTCGACCTCGTCAGGCAGCCATCTGAGCACACCTGGGTGGAGCCGCTCCGCGCTGACAAGCCGGTCATAGAGCTCCGGCTCGAGGCGGTAAAGCAGCTCCCACGCCAGGGTGAGGTCGAGTTGTGGATCGCCGTCGCCTCGGGGAACGAACCGGCTCGCCTCAGCTCGAGTGAGCACGCTGAGGTCGGCGGTGGTGTAGCGCTTTCGCACCTCTCGACCCCGCCGCCGCGGCGTCTTAGGTGTTGTCACCAACTTCGGCCCAGTTCTTGTCGGTCTCCCACAGACGAACCGTCCGCAGCAGCCCCTCTGGCAGCTCCGAGCGGATTCGTTCCCAGAACGCCACGGCCAGGTTCTCGGCAGTCGGGATGCGTCCCTCCAGCCAGGGCACGTCGGTATTCAGGTTGCGGTGGTCCACGTCCTGAATGACGCGCCGGTGGATCACTTCCGAGAGCTGTTTCAGGTCCAGGACGTAGCCGGTGACGGGTTCGACTTCGCCCGCCACGACGACCTCGAGGACGTAGTTGTGCCCGTGCAGATTCGCGCACTTCCCAAAGAGACGCTCATTCTCCTCGTCCGATAAGCCTGGGTCTCGGAGTTGGTGAGCGGCGTTGAACGACTCACGGCGACTCACCAGGACGGTCGTCGAGCTGTTCTTGGGCTTCCCGTCTGCGACGGCCGTGTCTGCGTCTGTCAGATCCTGATACCCCACAACCACTCTCCTCACCCAATAGACCCGCCACGATCGTACTGTCCCAATGGTGAAGCGTGAGCGAGTGGGAGATGAATGAGGCGGGTCGTCGTCATCGGCGCCGGTTTCGCGGGCCTCGCCGCGGCTGACGCCTTGCGCGCCGACGGAGCGGAGGTGACCGTGCTCGAGGCCCGCGACCGCGTGGGGGGCCGGGTCTGGTCGGTGCCCTTCGGCGACGGGGCAATCGTTGAGCGCGGCGCCGAGTTCATCCTGCCCGGTTACGAATCGATGGAGGCACTGACCAGCCGCTTCGGGATCCCGATGGTGCTCAAGGGGACGCCCTACGGCCGGCGCGTGCCCGTCGGCGACGAGGCCGTCCCCAAGGCCGACCTCGAGGATGCCTTCACCCGCATCGCCGACAGCCGGATGCCGGATGCGGCGAGCGCCGCCGACGTGATCGCCGCGCTGGGTCTTGACCTGCCGGTCGAGGCGCTGATTCGGACGCGTGTGGCGATCTCGAATGGCCACCCCGTCGACGACCTCGAGGCCTCGGTGCTCGACGAGGGGGCGTCGACCTTCGGCGATTTCGACAATCACACGCTGGAGGGCGGCAACATGCGGCTCGCCGACGCGCTGGCGGCCGAGCTCGGGGATGCTGTGCATCTCTCGTCCCCGGTGCGGAAGGTGCGCTGGTCGGAGGGAGAGGTGAGCGTCGCGACCGAACGGGACGAGATCGAGGCGGATGCAGTGGTGGTGGCGATCCCCACCGCGCCGCTCGCCGAGATCGAGTTCGACCCTCCACTCGAGGGCGCGACCGCCGAGGCCCTGCGCAAGGTCACCTACGGACAGAACTCGAAGCTCTTCCTGCGCCTGCGCTCGCCCGCGCCGCCGAGCGCGATCATGTCCGTGGCCGGGCACTTCTGGACCTACACGCAACTCGCCGCGGATGGTGAGCCCGCTCCCTTCGTGGTCGGCTACACGGGTACGAGTTCCGCGATCGAGACCCTCGGGGGCTCCGACGACGTCGAGCGCTGGGTCGCAGCTCTGCTCGCGCTCCGCCAGGACCTCGACCTCGAGCCCGAGGGCGCCCTGCTCTCGAGCTGGGACGACGATCCCTGGGTGCGGGGCTCCTACTCGGCTCGCACGATCTCATCGCCGCTTCGCGATGATGACCTGGCCCGGCCGATCGGCCCGCTGTTCTTCGCCGGCGAACACACGGCCGGCGAATGGCACGGACTGATGGAGGGGGCGCTGCGGAGTGGGCGGCGGGCGGCCGAACAGGTCATCTCCTCCGCGTGAGTCCCCCCACACAAACCTAGGCCTGACAATCTCGTTCCTATATCAACTCGTATTCATCTCCTAGCTCAATCAACCTCGAACAAAGGATTGGAAAAGGCTGATGACTGCGACGACGAATCCGAACAAGGCGTTGTGGGAGAAGGGCGACTTCACCCAGATCGCGGCGAGCATGCGAGAGAGCGGTGAGGCGCTCGTGGGCAAGTTGGGGATCACCGACGGGCTCGACGTGCTTGACCTCGGTTGCGGCGACGGAACGACCGCTGTGCCCGCCGCTCAACTGGGGGCAGACGTACTGGGCGTCGACATCGCCAGCAACCTGGTCGCCGCCGGCAACGAACGCGCCCGGGCCCTCGGCCTGACGAACCTGTGGTTCCAGGAGGGTGATGCCACGGATCTGAACGAGCTCGATGACGAGAGCTTCGACCTCGTGGTCAGCATCTTCGGGGCGATGTTCGCTCCCAAGCCGTTCGATGTGGCCAGTGAGATGGTCCGGGTGACCAAACCGGGAGGACGGATCGTGATGGGGAACTGGATCCCGAACGACCCGACCCTGGTGGCCCAGATCCTGAAGATCAGCGCCTCCTATGCCCCACCGCCCCCTGAGGGCTTCATCAGCCCGATGACCTGGGGTGTAGAGGACCAGGTGATCGAGCGGTTCGGGGCAGCTGGAGTCCCGACGGAAGGGATCTCGTTCGAGAACGACACCTACACCTTCAACTACCCCGGTTCCCCGTCGGACCTGGTGACTGTGTTCAGGAGCTATTACGGGCCGACCATGAACGCGTTCGAGGCGGCGGCAGCGGACGGCCGGGAGGCTGACCTGCAGGCTGATCTCGACGCCCAGTTCAACGAGCAGAACACGAGCGACGAGGCCACCTCGATCCCGGCGACCTTCCTGCGGGTGACAGTCAAGCGTTAAGGGTCGCCGGTGCCATACTCGCCGCGTGGCCAAGCTCACCCCCGGGATCGTGTCCCCACCGCACGAGGTGTTGGCCCCGGAGGAATGGCGCCGGCTCGGTCGTGCGCGACGGAAGCTCGCCAGCCGCTCGAGCCACGCGGAGTGGAATCCTCCGCCCGACCGGCCGGACCCCGTTGCCATCCTGCAGGAGCAGGCGGCGACCCGCGTGCCCGACATCGTCGGGATCCGCCATACGCGGATGGCGGAATCCCAATTTCCGTACTTCCGCGGAGCGGCGGCGGCAATGGCCTGGGATCTGGACCATACGCCGACGACGGACATCCGGGTGCAGGCATGCGGCGATGCCCACCTACTGAACTTCGGCCTCTTCGCCGCGCCCGATCGGCGCCTCGTGTTCGACGTGAACGACTTCGACGAAACGCTGCCCGCATCATTCGAGTGGGACGTCAAGCGGTTAGCCGCGAGCGTTGTTGTTGCCGCCCGCGATCACGGTTTCGCTGATTCGCGAGGACGTGCGGCGGCGCGTGGCTCCGCGAGGGCCTACCGCACTCAGATGCAGCGCTTCGCCGGGATGAGCTTCCTCGACGTCTGGTACTCGCGGATCGATGTCGACGGCCTGGTTCGAATCTATGACGCCGTTGAGTCCGAGGCCGACGTGCGCCAACGCCACCGTTTGATCGAGAAGGCGAAGAGGAGGACCAGCGTGGCCGCGCTCGCGAAGCTCTGTCAGCAGGTCGACGGCGAGTACCGGATCCAGTCCGCGCCGCCGCTGATCGTGCGTGTGCCGGTCGAGGAGCACTCCGACATGAGGGAGGTCTTACGGGAGGCGATGGCTTCCTATGAGCACACCCTCCCGGTCGAGCTGCGCGAGGTGGTCAACCGCCACTGGTTCGCCGATTTCGCACGCAAGGTCGTCGGTGTGGGCTCCGTGGGCACCGAGGCGTTCGTGCTGCTCTTGATGGGCGACACGCGAGGAGCGCCGCTGTTCCTCCAGGTCAAGGAGGCGCAGGAGTCGGTCTTGGCGCCGTACGCGGGGGCGAGCATCTACGAGCACCAGGGTGAGCGCGTCGTTGCTGGACAGCGGCTGATGCAGGCCGCCGGTGATCCCTTCCTCGGCTGGACGACCGCTGTCGGCTCGGACCGCGCGACGCCGAAGCAGTACTACGTGCGCCAGCTTCGAGACATGAAGGGAGATATGGACATCCCCGGGATGAAGCCGCGTCAACTCGAAAGGTATGCCGCCCTGTGCGGCTGGGCGCTGGCCCGTGCGCACGCCCGCACGGGACGCGCTCCGATGATCGCCGGGTATCTCGGTAACTCGGATCGCTTCGACCGCGCGATGGAGTCCTTTTCCCTCGCCTACGCCGACCAGAACGAAGACGACCACCAACGGGTTGCACGCGCCGTCGCCGAGGGCGCGCTCCCGAGCCTCGCAGAGGGCTGAGTCGGGAAGCACCAAGGGCCGCCGCACGTGCGATGCGCGCCGGTCATGGGTGACGCCTCAAGCCGCGAAGCACGGCATCCGCGTCGCGGTGGGTGGTCCGGATCCCGATCCCCACTAGGTCGAGATCCTCCGTGGGGACCGCGTGGACCGCCGCTCGGTTCTCCGCGTCGTTTCCGGTCGAGAACATCTCGGCGGTGTAGATAGCAAGCGCCACACCGCGTTTTGAGGCCTTCGCCCTTGCTCGCCGCAGCTGATCCGCGGAAGCCTCGAAGACGAGCAAGGGTTGAACGAGCAGCGGCAGGTACGCAATGCCATCGGCGTCCTCATAAGCGTCCCCGATGGCTTCAGCATCAGCCGCGCCGATGAGCCCGCTGACAAGAAATGCGGTCACGTTCAGTCGTTGCCACGGCACCAGATCGTCGCGCACGACGACCGCCGCCTTGGTGGAGAAATTGGTGACCGCCATTCGCGGAGTCGTAACACACGTGCCATCCAACAACCGTTCGCTGTCGGCCTCACGGACTCGACGCGTTAGCTGATCTGCTCCGCCAGCTCAATGATGATCCCCTCCGGGCCGCGGACGTAGCAGAGCCGATAGCTGTCCTCGTACCGCTCCAGCTCGCCGACGAGTTCAGCGCCGCGGGCTCGCAGGCCGGCGACGACGGCGTCGATGTCCTCGACGGCGAATGCGATGTGGCGAATACCCGGGGTGTTGGCCGGCGCGTGCCGGTTGTCGCCCTGGTTTGACGGCGAGTGGAACTTCACCAGCTCGAGTCGTCCCTTGCCGTCCGGAGTTTGCATCATCGCAACCTCCGTCCGTACGCCGTCGAGCCCCACGACGCGGTCCACCGAGCGGCCTTCGACTGCTCCCTCGCCCAGCAG
>DATDKQ010000235.1:0-6398 GCA_036519915.1 Solirubrobacterales bacterium
CACCGCCCCGTCGCCCTTCCAGGACGCGAGCTTGAGCAGCTCGCGATTGCTGACATTCGACGCTGACAGCACGCAGGTCCGGCCGTCTCGCCACCAGGTGACGACCCTGCGACCACGGTCGCTGAGCGAATGCAGGTTGACGCCGTTGCGCGTCGTGGTGGTCGCGTCGCTGGGCGCGGCGATCCCGTCGCCGGAGACGATCGTGTAGGCGATGCGCTTGCCGGCGTGCTCGTAGAGCACGGTCCGGGCATCGCGATCGCCGAGCCCGTCCGAGCGGATCCCGGCCTGGCGCCAGCCGAACTTCTTCGACCAGTTGGGGAATGGGACGCCCTCGACGTCGGCGGCGAGCAGCTTCGGATTCGAGGGATCGACCGCAACCGTGCCGGTGGACGGCCGCTCCGCGAGGCGCGCGCCCTCGACGACGGTTGGGCTTCCCGACCCGCTGGAAAGAACGAGGACCACGGCGAGGACCGCTGCAGCCGCGGCACCGGCGAGCCCGCCGCCGAGGACGAGGCGCCGTCGGGCTCTGCCGCGGGAGGCCGCAGGGGCTTCGGCGACCAGCCGCGCCCGCAGGGATGCGGGGGCCTGCAGATTGAGTCCGCGAAGCGCCGCGGCCCCGGCGCGCTGGCGCTCGAAGGCCGCGCGCAGGGTGGGAGATCCGGCGAGCCGGGTCTCTAGCTCCGTCCGCGGATAGCCCTCCAGCGAGCCGTCCGCAAGGGACGCGAGCTGGCGCCGGGTCCGCTCATCGAGGTCTCTGTGCGATCGATCACCGTTCATGCGTGCTCCACCCATGAAGACGCGCGAGCGAGGGATCTATTCCGAGGGCCACGGAATAAATACGTGCGGGAGCCGTCCTTGGGCTTGCAATCGACCCAAGGAGCTCAACATGAGAACCAAGAACCTCAATTCCGATCGCCTGCGGCGCCTCCGGCCCACCCCGGCGCTGATCGTCGCCTTCGTCGCTCTCTTCGCGGCGATGGGCGGAATCGGCTACGCGACCGCCAAGCTGAAGCCGAACAGCGTCAACGCGAAGAACATCAAGAGCGGCGCGGTGACGACCGCCAAGATCGCCGATGGCGCCGTGACGACGCCGAAGTTCGCGCCGGACGCGGAATCACCGAACGCAACCTACGCGATCAACGCCGCTAACGCGATGAACGCGGCGAAGCTGGGCGGAGCTGCGCCAGGCGAGTGCCAGACCGGCTGGCTCACGGCGTCGATGGTCGTCGACACAGCGGCTCTGACGCAGGACCACCCGGACGCTGTGGTTCCCGGTTTCAACTGCGCCAGCAACGCCGCAGACGCGATCCAGATCCACCGTGAGGCGACCGGTCTCTACACGGTCACCCTCGCCGGCATCGACTCGGGCGTCGCGGTTTCCTCGAGCGCCGGTGCGAACGCCGTCACGGCAGCTTCCAAGATCGAGGGCGGCCAGCTGACCGTGAAGGTCTGGAACAACGGCGACGCCGCGTTCGTCGACGGGAAGACGTTCGATCTGATCGCGTTCTGACCCAAGCTCGGGTTCGACGACCCTGGCGCCCTCGGGGTCAGGGGACGGAACCGAGGTTCGCGCCCAAGCCCTCTCGGGCGCGTCCACTCCAGGAGCGGCCGCCGGCCAAGCCGGCGGCCGCTTCGCGCCGGGCCGGGAGGTCCTTGAAGGCACTGCCTTGCCGAGGCGCAGCCGCTAGGATTCGCCGCCCCTCCGGCAGCTTCGGGGGTTGATGCGGCGGCGGTGTTTGTGGCCGCCGTTCATGTCCAGGTGGGGGGCAAGCACTTGATGCGCTCGTTCAAGATCGACATTTCATTCGGGGTCCGCAGTTGTCGACTGTCGCCCTAGACGAGTCCGGCGCGGCCGGTTCGTCTCGGATGGCGAGCGCGTTCCGGTACCTCGACCTGGTCCTGCTGGCCGTGGCGCTGCCCGTGTTCATCGCGGCGGATCTGCCGATGACCGGCTACCTCGTCGTCGCAGGCGTCTGGCTCGCGCTCTACGGGATCGAGATCGGGGCCAACCGCGCCATCGCGGGTGCGGTGGCCCGCCGGGACCGCAAGGCCGCGATGGGGTGGCTGGGGGCCACCGGGTTGGCCAGTGCCTGGATCGTGACGCTGGCCGTGCTGCTCGTCGGACTGGCGGCCGGCAAGGACGCCGGCCTCGCCGCGGCGGTCCTGTCCCTGATCCTCTTCACCGTCCACCTCGGCTCGCGCATCCTGCTGCGCGTGACCGAGCCCCAGGAGCCGACCTGATGGCGGACCGTTTCTTCAATTGGCTCAAGGGCCTTTCGTTCCTCGGCAAGATCGGAGTCTTTCTCGCTGCGTGGCTCATCCCCTCGATCGTGCTGCTGCTGATCTTCGGCAGCGACGGGAAGAACGAGGAGTTCAAGCCGCAGGATGAGTTCAAGCTCCACGACTGGATCCCGATCCACCTCGGGCCGCTCAACCTCTCGATCAATCGCGCGGTGCTCTACCTGATCCTGGCGAGCGCGCTGACGATCTGGGTGATGGTCTACATCGCCCGGCGCATGCAGCTGAAGCCGAATCGCACCCAGGCTGCGGTCGAGCTCGCCTACGACGTGACCAAGAACAACATCACGGGCACGAACCTCCCGTCCTCCTACGCGACCAAGTGGTTCCCGTTCCTCGCGACCCTGTTCTTCTTCATCGCCTTCTCGAACCTGATCGGCTACCTGCCATTGCCGACGAACAGCGCCGAGACCGTCGACTTGTTCGGCCTGGCGCTTCCGACCTTCGCGATCTACGCCGCGACGGCGAACATCTCGTTCGCCCTCGCGCTCACCCTGGTCGTCTGGTTCAGCTACCACATCGAGGGAATCAGAAAGAAGGGGTTCATCGGGTACCTCCGGAGCTTCTTGCCTGCGGGGCTCGAGAGCATGAACCCGATCGGCAAGGTGCTGATTTTCAGCATCGAGCTGCTCTCCCAATTCATGCGGCTTGTCTCGCTCTCCGTACGACTGTTCGCCAACATCCTCGCGGGGCATCTGCTGCTGCTCTTCATGGGAGGCGGACTGGCCGTCTTGCTCGGCCTCTCGGCCCTCGGAGCCCTTACCTTCCCGCTTGCATTCGTCTTCTTCGTCCTTGAGGTCGGCCTGATCGCAACGCTGCAGGCGTTCATCTTCGCCACCCTCTCTGCCATCTACATCGGCGGCGCCGTCGCCGAAACCCACTAAGCAAAGGAGCGCTGATTCATGGTTGAAGTGTTGGTTCCGCTCGCCCAGGCATCCCAGGGCGTCACGGACACCGGAGTCACCGACGCCGGCAAGGCGATCGCGCTGGGCGTGGGTGCCGGACTCGGCTCGATCGGGGCAGGCATCGGCATCGGCTTCATCTTCGGTAAGGAGATCGAGTCCGTCGCCCGCCAGCCCGAGATGAAGGACGACCTCCAGCAGATCCGCTGGCTCGGCTTCGCACTGACCGAGGCGGTCGCCTTCTACACGTTCATCTTCGGTCTGATCGCGTTCTTCCTCTAGGCCGGCAGTGGACCCAGTCACGCTGACAACGACCGTCGTTCCGCTCGCCGCTGAGGGTGATTCCGGCGGCAGCTTCCTGGTCTCGCCCAACCTCGGGCTGATGATCTGGACGCTGCTCGTCTTCGGGATCACGATGTACGTGCTCAGCAAGGTCGCGTTCCCGCGGATACAGGAGGCGCTCGACAAGCGCGCCAACCTGATCCGCGATTCGATCGATGAGGCGGAGAAGACCCGCAACGAGGCCAACGAGATCCTCGAGGAGTACCGCGGCCGCCTGAAGGAAGCGCGCGAGCAGGCGGACGACATCATCGCCCGCGCTCGCAAGACGGCCGAGACGACCACCGCCGAGGCCGCCGAGCAGGGGCGCGACAAGCGAGAGGAGCTACTGGCCGCCGCCCGCCGGGACATCGAGGCGGAGACGCGGCGCTCCCTCGAGCGCATCCGCAAGGAGGTCGCCGATCTGACAGTTCTGACCACCGAGAAGGTGACGAGGAAGTCACTCGACGCGGACGACCAGAAGCGGCTGATCGACGAGGCGCTCGCCGAGGTGGACTTCTCCAGCCTGAGCGGGAACGGCTCAGGCGAAGTCACGGAGGGGGCCGCGAGTTGATTCGCGTAGCCCCCGGAAGCGAAGCTGAGGAGGCGTAGCGGTGGAAGAGATCGCCCGCGTATACGCAACCGCCCTGTTCGGGGCGGCCAAGGACCGGGGGAAGCTCGACGCGATCCGCGATCAGCTCGGGCAGTTCGTCGATGCGCTCAGGGACAACCGTGATCTGCAGCTCTTCCTCTTCAGCCCCTATTTCTCCTCGGCGGAGAAGATCGAGGGCCTGAAGAGGGCGGTGTCCGATGCCGAGCCGGAGCTGCTCAACTTCCTGGAGCTGTTGCTCGAAAAGCACCGGATGCCGGTGATCTTCCGGATTCGCAGCCAGTACGACGCGCTATGGGACAAGGAGAACAAGCGGCTCGGCGTCACCGTGACCAGCGCGGTCGAGTTGGATCCCGAGATCGTCAAGCGGATCGGCTCGGAGATCGAGGAGCAGACCGGCAACACGGTCGAGCTGCAGAGCAACGTGGACCCCGACATCCTCGGCGGGCTGGTCGTGCAGGTCGGGAACATGGTCTTGGACACGAGCATCCGCAACAGGCTCGAGAAACTTCGAAAGAGCGTCGCTGCAGCGGCGTAGGCAAAGGAGTGACGTAGAGAGATGGAGATAAAGCCGGACGAGATCGCAAGCATCCTGCGCGAGCGGATCGAGGGCCTCGACACAGACTCCGCGGACCTCTCGGAGGTCGGGACAGTGCTCGAGATCGGCGACGGGATCGCCCGCATCCACGGGGTCGACAACTGCATGTCCCTCGAGATGCTCGACCTGCCCCACGACGTGGTCGGGTTGGCGCTCAACCTCGAGGAGGACAACGTGGGCGCCGTGCTCTTCGGCGACTGGGACAAGGTCTCGGAGGGGGACACGGTGAAGCGCACCGGCAAGCTGCTGGAGATCCCGGTCGGCGACGAGCTGCTCGGCCGCCTGGTCGACCCGCTCGGCCGGCCGCTCGACGACAAGGGCGACATCAACACCACGGAGACCCGCTCCGCCGAGCACAAGGCCCCCGGCGTCGTACACCGCCAGCCGGTTGTCGAGCCGATGCAGACGGGCCTCAAGGCGATCGACTCGATGATCCCGATCGGCCGCGGCCAGCGCGAGCTGATCATCGGCGACCGCCAGACGGGCAAGACGGCGATCGCGATCGACACGATCATCAACAACAAGAGCTCCGACCTGGTTTGCATCTACGTCGCGATCGGCCAGCGGATGTCGACCGTCGTCCAGGTGATGGAGACCCTGGAGGAGAACGGCGCGATGGAGAACACGATCATCGTCGCCGCGCCCGCCGACGAGGCGGCGCCGATCAAGTACATGGCGCCGTACGCCGGCTGCGCGATGGGCGAGCACTTCCTCTACCAGGGAAAGCACGCCCTCTGCATCTACGACGACCTCTCCAAGCACGCGGCCGCCTACCGCCAGATGTCGCTGCTGCTGAGGCGCCCGCCGGGCCGTGAGGCCTATCCGGGCGACGTCTTTTACCTCCACTCGAGGCTGCTGGAGCGGGCGGTGAAGCTCTCCGACGAGCAGGGCGCCGGATCGCTGACCGCGCTACCGGTGATCGAGACGCAGGCCGGCGACATCTCGGCCTACATCCCGACGAATGTCATCTCGATCACCGACGGGCAAATCTTCCTCGAGAGCGACCTCTTTTACTCGGGGGTCCGCCCGGCGATCAATGTCGGAACCTCGGTCTCGCGGGTGGGCGGCAACGCGCAGACCAAGGCGATGAAGAAGGTCGCCAGCCAGCTGCGCCTGGACCTCTCCCAGTACCGCGAGCTCGAGGCCTTCGCCCAGTTCGGCTCGGAGCTCGATCCCGAGACCCAGAAGCAGCTCGCGAGAGGCGAGCGGATGGTCCAGGCACTCAACCAGAAGGAGCGCCAGCCAATGCCGGTGGCCGAGCAGGTCGCCTCGATCTACGCCGGCACGGGCGGCTACCTCGATCGGATCAAGACCGAGCGGGTCGGCGAGTTCCTTGACGCCCTGATCTCCAGGCTGCACTCCCAGGAGAAGGACCTGCTCGACCGGATCAACGAGAGCGGCGAACTCTCCGACGAGGACGAGGAGGCCCTTGGCAAGTCGATCGCGCAGGCGATTGATGACTTCGGGCCCGACTTCGACCAGGAGGGCAACCCGCTCGAGGAGGGCGAGTCCGACCGGGTCCAGCGCCGCCAGGACGACGAGAACCCGCCCTCGGACTCCGGTTCGGACGGTGCCGGAGCGGACGAGGCCGAGGCCGAGACGCAGGCCGAGCAGGAGGAGGCCGGCGCCACCGCGTAGGCAGCAGACATGGCGACTCGCAAGGAAGTCAAGA
>DATDKQ010000236.1:0-19141 GCA_036519915.1 Solirubrobacterales bacterium
AACTCGCCCGAGAGAATCTGCATGTAGCGGGCGAGCACGAGCAGGTCGATCTCGCCGCGCATCAGCTCGAGCGCGGCCCGCTCGGCGTCGGGCCTGCTCTCATGGGTCACCACGAGGTGGTGGTAGGGCAGGCCGAACGAACGGACGGCCTCCTCGTGATCGGGATGGTTGGAGATCACGAGCGCTGGTTCGCCAGGCAGCTCCCCGGAGCGGAAGCGCCAGAGCAGGTCGAGGAGGCAGTGGTCCTCCCGAGACGCCATCACGGCGACTCGCGGCCGCCGGCCGGCCTCCGCGAAGCGATGGTCCATCGAAAGCGGCTCGGCGACCTCGCTCGCAAAGCGCGCGTAGAGCTCATCGCGATCCTCCGGGGGCGCAGACTCGAAGACCAGCCGCATGAACAGCCTCGCGCGGTCGGTCGAGTGTTGGTCGGCGTCGATGATGTTCCGGCCCGCGCCGGCTAGGAAGCCCGCGACGCGAGCGACGATCCCGGGCCGGTCGGGGCAGCTGAGCAGCAGTCGCGTCGTCTCCACGGAGGCAGTTTCTCCGAAACAACCGAGGCGCAGGCGTGTCTTGGCTATGAGCGGTCCGAATGGATAGGGTGGCCGTAAGAGCAGGGGGCTAGGTGGGAGAAGATGAAAACGCGCTCAGTAGCAGGCGTATTCCTCGTTGCGGCGGTCGCGACGCTGGCGTCCGCAGCACCTTCATCGGCCGCGGTCAGCTGTACCTACTCGGCGACCGGCCACCAGCTCTCGGTCAGCGCAACCGACGACTTCACCAAGGTCGCGCGCGCTGCCGACGCGATCCAAATCGACGATGGCCACCAGCTCGTGCCCTGCACCGGTGGCGCGCCGACGATCCTGAACACCGACCTCGTGCAGATCAACCACACCGGTCAGAGCGCCGCCACCATCGACCTCAGGGGCGGCCAGCTGGCGCCCGGGTTCGCGCCGGAGCCGGCCGGGATCTCGGAGATCGAGCTCCAGTACCTCGCCCCGACGTTCGTCGATATCCGTGGCAGCGCCTCGGCGGATCGTCTCAGCTTCGCCGCGGGTGGCGTCAACCTCGACGGCGATGACGACGCCGACGTGACCGGGCAGTTCACCGTGCTCCTGGTCGAGGGCGGGGGAGGGAATGACCGGCTCTCCTCGCAGGCGGGCTACACCCGGGTGGCCTCGCGCCGCGTCATGCTCGGCCAGGGGGGACGCGACACGCTTTTGGCCACACCCGACGGCAGCACTCTCCACGGAGGCAACGGTCACGACAAGCTCCTCGGCGGCCCCGGTGCGGACAACCTGACGGGGGGCCGCGGCGCGGATGTGATCACCGGCGGCAAGGGCCGCGATCTCATCCGCGCGATCGACGGCCTCCGCGACCGTGTCGACTGCGGTCCCGGGATCGACCGCGCCAAGGTCGACGGCATCGACAAGGTGAAGAACTGCGAGCGCCTGATCGCCGTGAAGAGGCGAGGCCCCGTCAAGCGCTAGCGCTTTCGCCGAAACTAATTGCCCCGGCAATGGTTTAGATTGCCGAAGCTTTCATGGGGAAGGGACCTCGGCGTTGGAGGGCCGGGGTGCCGAGAGGAGCAGGACTTGCACGCCCACGCCGTTTCGAATCCGGTCCGGAGGACCATTGCCCTCGCTGCCATCGCGCTCGCCGCGCTGATCCTGTTCGCTGCCACATCGCAGCGAGCCGACGCAAAGGCCAAGGCGAAGCAGGCGAAGGTCACCAAGGGCCCAAAGGGCCTCAAGTTCTACAAGCCGCCCAAGAAGCTCCCGAAGGAGCACGGCACCCTGATCTGGGCGCGCAAGGCGACCGGGCTCGTGCCGCTCGCGGACGCGAAGTCCACGAAGCTCGTCCTCTACTCGTCGCGCACCCCCCAGGGCGCCAAGACCGCTGTCTCGGGATCCGTGAGCATCCCGAAGGGCAAGGTGCCGAAGGGTGGCTGGCCCGTGATCACCTGGGCTCATGGGACGACCGGCGTCGCCGACGCCTGTGCGCCTTCGCGGAACAGCGTCAGCTCCCCGGCGCAGGCCTCGATCTCCTACATCTACCCGGACCTGAACGCGTGGCTGCGAGCCGGCTATGCGGTCGTGCAGACCGACTACCAGGGGCTCGGCACTCCGGGCAAGCATCCGTACCTGATCGGCGAGGCCGAGGGCCGCAGCGTCCTCGACATCGTCACCGCTGCCCGCCAGCTCGATCCGAAGATCGGCAAGCGTTTCCTGATCTCCGGCCACTCGCAGGGCGGTCAGTCCGCGCTCTTCGCCGCGGGCGAGGCGAGCACCTGGACCCCCAAGCTCAGGCTCCGCGGGACCGTCGCGTTCGCGCCGGCCTCGCACATCCTCGAGCAGGTCCCGCTCCTTCCGGCGCTCACGACGCCGAGCTCGCTGACCGCTCTGGCGACCATGATCCTGGACGGCGCCTCCACGCAATCGAGCGCGATCGACGAAAACAAGCTCCTCTCGGACGAGGTGCTCGCCTTCTTTCCGCTGCTGCAGAGCCAGTGCCTGGAGCAGCTCGGTGCGTCGAATGAGCTCGGCGGGATCCCACCGTCGCATCTGGTCCGCTCGGGTGCCGACCTGGCCCCGGTCAACCCGGTGCTCGCCGCGATGAACCCGCTGGTGAAGACCGCGGCCCCGATCCTGATCGCCCAGGGAACCGCCGATACGACGGTCTTCCCGACCTACACGGACCAGCTCAAGGACCAGTTGGTCAATGCGGGCGACCAGGTCACCTACAACAAGTACCCGGGGGTGAACCACGTAGGTGTGGTCACGACCGGCGAGTCCGACGCCCTCGCCTTCTTCCAGGCGATGCTTCCCGGGCGACATTGAGCGGCGGGCCCGGGGTGCGTTCTGCGCCCCGGGTCACGCTAGATTGAAGCGACGCGGTGGGCGTAGCTCAGTTGGTAGAGCTCCTGGTTGTGGTCCAGGTGGTCGCCGGTTCGAGTCCGGTCGCTCACCCCTCACGAAGCCCCCTGCAAATCCGGAATTCGACGTTCCACCGAGCCGATCTTCTCTGCGACGGGGGTACTGCGGGTGGGCATATGGCGACTTCGGAAGCTGATTAGCCACCGCTGGAGATAGCCTTGAGCCAAGGGAGGTGATGGCTGCAGTCCTTGACCGATAGGGACTTACACATCCCCGGATAAACCCCCTTGATGCCGTCCCAATTTCGCGTCGGAGTGATCGCCGCGACGGCCGAGCGGCGTGGACGAAAGTACGGGTTCCGCGCATGTGCGGGCGTGTTTAGGGTCCGTCGGTCGGGGTAGGGACCGCACGGCGGCGTCGCCATGAAGGCGATGCCGAGAGGAGACAACAGGGGGATTTGGTTTGGCCAAGGTTGGCGGTTTCGTTGGGGTTGCCGTTTCGGCGCTGGTGCTGGCGATCGCGCCCACCGCCGGCGCTCAGAGCAGTGAGGGACTCGACATGTACACGCTCGAGGGCCCGCCCGATGAGATCGCTCGCGCTGCCTCGGGCGTCGAGCTCGTCGCCCCGCGGGAGACCCCCGCCGGAGTGCGGGCTGACGCGGTCCTGACCAAGGCTCAGCGGGCCAGGGTCGCCGCCGCCGGGGTGACGATCAAGCTGAAGCGCAACAAGAAGGGGCTGACGGTCAGGCAGCAGGCGGCCAGGCAGGCCGCCAACGGCTTCAACGTCTACCGCTCCTGGGATGAGCCGGGAGGGATCCGCGACGAGCTCTACCGCCTCGCTCGCCGGAACCCGAAGCTGGTCAAGCTCGAGGTGCTCGGGAAGACTCATCAGGGTCGTGAGCTGATCGCCCTGAAGGTCACCAAGGACGCCCGCAAGGTGCGAGACGGGTCCCGCCCCTCCGTTCTCTACTCGTCGAACCAGCACGCGCGCGAGTGGATCAGCCTCGAGGTGAACCGCCGGCTGCTGCACTACTTCGTCGACGGCTGGCGGGCGAACAAGAAGCGAATCAAAGAGTTGCTCAAGACCACCGAGCTGTGGTTCGTGATCTCCGCCAACCCGGACGGCTACCAGTACACGTTCGACGCGGAGCGGCTCTGGCGCAAGAACCTGCGGGACAACAACGGCGACGGGCAGATCACGATCGTCGACGGCGTCGACCCGAACCGCAACTTCGCCGAGCACTGGGGCTACGACAACGAGGGCTCCTCCCCGGATCAGGCGGACGAGACCTACCGCGGCCCGGCCGTCGCGTCGGAGCCCGAGACGCGGGCGATGCAGGGACTGATCAACCGGATCAGCCCGCGCTTCCAGTCCAACCTGCACTCCTACGGCGAGTGGCTGCTCTACCCGCAGGGCTGGCAGGTGGGCACGCTCGACGCGGACTACCCGCTCTACGTCGCGACCGGAGGAACCGATGCCAACAGCGCGATCCCCGGGTTCAACCCGGGGCAGTCCGCCGACACGCTCTACGTCACCAACGGGGAGACCACGGACTACGCCGATACCAGCAGGGGAACGATCTCCTTCACACCCGAGCTGGGCGAGGGGACGCCAGGAGCGGGGTTCGTCTTTCCCGACGACGAGGACCTGATCCAGGCCGAGTTCCAGAAGACGCTCGCATTCCATCTCGGCCTCGCGAAGTCGGCCCGGAAGCCCGCGAACCCGAAGTCGCCGGTCGGGATCAAGGTGAAGCCGTTCTACCTCGACGCGGACGAGATCGATCCCCAGAACGGGCAAACGTCCCTCTTCGACTTTAAGTTCGGCGTCTCCTACGGCGATCCGCAGGAGGTGCGCGTGCTCGCCAAGCGCAAGTTGGGTGGTGTGGCGCTGAAGTACCGGATCAATGGCGGGCCGGTTCGGAGCAGAGCGACGAGTGAGTGGAACGGCGGCGAGCGCTACGGCCCCGGCAACGGGCGCTACTACCACGTCGTTCGCGGAAACGTGACCGGCACATCGCCGGGAGACAGCGTTCAGGTCTGGTTCAAGGGCCGCCGGAAGCGGAGCGAGTCCTTCACTTACACGGTCGCGTCCGACAGCGGCAACCGCGTTCTGGTCCTGTCGGCCGAGGACTACACGGGCGCGTCACCGGCGAAGCCGCCGGAGGTAACGGCGCCGCAGTACCTCTCGTTCTACACCGACTCCCTGAACGCCAACGGCATCCCCTTCGACGTCTACGACGTCGATGCGAACGGCCGGACGGCCCCGGATGCCCTCGGAGTCCTGAGCCACTACGAGGCGGTCCTCTGGTATACGGGCGACGACGTCGTCACGCGGGAGCCGGGTTGGGGTCCGGGCAACGCGTCGCGATTGGCCATGCAGGAGCTGCTCGAGGTCCGCGACTTCATCAACGAGGGCGGCCGCGCCCTGTACACGGGACAGTCGGCGGGGCAGCAGTACACGCCTGCGCTCGGCACACAGCTCTATGACCCGTTCGAGAACCAGCAGTGCAGCACAGACCCGCCGGACCCGGCCGTGGAAGCACGCTGCCTGGCCCTCTATGGATCCGGTGACTCCCAGGGCGATCCGATTGAGTACACGTTCGGAGCCGCGATCACCACGCCCGACGGTGGATTCGATCCGGACACCGGCGAGCCGTTCGCCATCTCGGGGATCGATGACCCGCTGAGCGGCCTGAACTTCGACCGCAACGGCGCCGACAGCGCCCAGAACCAGGGGACGGACTCGTCCTTCATCGCGACCAGCGATCTTCTCGAGGTGACCGACCCCGCCGACAGCTTCCCGCAGTTCGACAGCTGGCCGGCGGCGGAGTACCTGAGCGGTCTCGCGGGTCCATTCGACCCGCACACCGGGCAATCGTTCATGTGGTCGGATCGCGCCGACGAGGCCTACAAGCGGCTGACCCGGACGATCACCGTTCCCGCGGGGGGCGCGAGCATCTCCTTCTGGACGAGCTTCAACATCGAGCAGGACTTCGACTACCTGATCGTCGAGGCGCACACGGTCGGGCAGGACGACTGGACCACGCTGCCGGATCAGAACGGGCACACGACCAACGACCTCTCGAACGACCAGTCGTGCCCCGGCGGGTGGAGCAATCCCGACGACGCGGCGAACGTCCTGCACCCGTTCCTGACTCACTACCAGACCTTCGACCCGGCAACCGGTACCTGCACCCCGACCGGGACGACCGGTGAGTGGAACGCAGCGAACGGCGGCTCCAGCGGCTGGCAGCAGTTCCATGTGAACATCCCGGGCGGTCCGGCGGACCGTCAGGTGGAGATCTCGATCACCTCGGTGAGCGACTGGGGCTTCCAGCAGTTCCCCGGCGTGTTCATCGATGACATCAACGTCTCGACCGGCGAGGGCAGCACCTCGTTCGAGGACGATGGGGATGCGATGGACGGCTGGACCGTCCCAGGCGCCCCGCAGGACGCGGAGGGAATCGAGGGTCCGAACCGCAACGACTGGGTCCGCCGCGCAGGTCTCGGGATCAAGGAGGGCTCGGTGATCGCGACTCCGGACACGGTCTACATGGGCTTCGGCTTCGAGGGCATCACCGGCAGCGCCACGCGCAACGAGATCATGGACCGCGTGGTCGAGTACCTGCTTCCGTGACCTACCAGTCGCGACGCCTGCGCTGATCCGGCGCCTTGGCGGAGTGGCTACGCAGCGTCTACGTCCACGACCTCAACATCCTCTTGGCCAACTCCAGGGAGAGCACGGAGTTCCGCGTCGCCGCACTGATGCCCAACTCCCAGGCCGAGCACGTCGACATGGCCGAGGCCTGGAGGAAGATCGAGGTGGCTGAGGCGGACTTCGAGCGGGAGCGGGCCGCGTACCTGATGGCGGTCGACGCGATCATGGGCCGGAGGCCCGGGGTACTACGCCGGGTACTAAACCGAGCGAAACGGAGCGAACGGAGCGAGCCCGAGGAGGGCGAGCCGAGCACGGATGTACCCGATCCGGGCGACGGGTAGGAGTTGTGGTCCAGGTGGTCGCCGAGTCCGGTCGCTCACCCTCCTCGAAGTCCCTGCTAACGCGGGGGCTTCGTGCTTTCGGGACCGCGGCCTCCCTCGTCTGGCGGGCACCAAACGGGCACCAAACGGGCACCATTCCGCAGATCCACCACATAGGATTTAGGAGTACCTCCGGGCCACCACCGGGCGAAAGCGAGATTTTCCTCCGGCGGACAAGTCAGGAAGGACGGAGCAAGGTGGCTCCCACATCGACTCAAGCCCAGACGTAATCGTTCAGAGCTGGGTTCCGCCTGAACTCGCAGAGCAGCTGAAGGCTCAGGAACTCGAAGATGAGGGCGACGAGATCCTCGACGCGATTGACGTCGCCCGCGAGACCCTGGACGGCGACGAGCTACGGATGGTGGAGCAGATCGCTTACGACGCGATGTGCAGGGGCACAACCCACGTCGGCGGGCTGCTCGCTGAGCTGAAGGGAGTCGGCGCCCGCAAGACTGGGAGTATCCATAACCCAGTCTGGGTTGAATCCCTAATTCCACCCGAATTGGGTGGTGAGGCAACTGCGGTTTCGCGATGCAGGTGAACGACCGCAAGCAGCGTAAGTGGTCGCATGGCCGTCGTGCAGCCTCCTGACCAGCACGTGGAAGAGATTTTGCTGCAAGAGCTGGAGCGCGTGGACGAGATGCTGCTGGAAGAGCTCGAGCGCGTGGACGAGATGCTCCTGCGGATTGTGGCCGCAATCGACCAGTTGCCGGAGCGAATCGCCTCGGCCAGTAGGGGGGAGTTCAGGCCCGTATCAGGCAATGGGACGAGTGCAGCCGAACCAGCGCGGGGCCGGGCGTCCACTCGACCGTTTGACCCTTATGGGGAGGACGAGGTAGAGACCGCCGAGGACAAGAAGTCAGCGGCTAGTCAGGTGGCCAGGAAGGTGCAGAGCTGGATAGCAGCCTATGCCCCAGACTGGGAGGCGCTCAGATTCGCAACGTTCTCGCTGGCGGTCGCTTTGCTTGCTACCGCCATCGCTGTGGTCGGCTTGCTCGTTGCTGTCTTTTAGCCCAGGCGCGGGCGCAGCCCTGATGACTGGGGTGTTATTAGCCCTAGTCCAGGTCGTCGATCTCGCCCTGGTACTGGGCAAGGCCGCGGGCGATGCCTTCGCCGACCGCGGCGGTGATGACACCTTGGGATTCGATGATCTGATCGGCCCGTACGACGCGGCGCTGGAACTCCTCGTCGGCGCGTAGTGCGCCGATCTGCTCCTCGCTGCCGCGCAGCAGAGCGAAGCCCTGCAGGTCGCCGCCGTGGGGCTCCAGAAGGGCGACCTCGAAGTCCTCGATCTTGCCGTCACCCTGTAGCCCTCCCCAGTACTCGACGCTCTCGTTGAAGACCTGGATGGCGCGCTTTTCGCGTCCGCGTACCACCTGACCCCACCCGATGAACAGTGCGGCATCAGCCATTGATCACTCCTTTGATCGGCCTGCCTTGGGTCTCCTCGACCCTACTCCGGGCCGGGGCACCCAGCAAGTCCAACATGACTCAGAGGGCTGAGGCGACACAGGTGCGGGACCGCGTGAGCGCGAGATACTGGGTGGGCGATGTCGGAGGAGAACGTCGAGATTGCGACGCGCTGGTACGAGCCAGCTACAGGCAAGAATGAGCTGCTGGCCGCGATGCCCAGAACGATGGCGTTGTGCCATCCCGAGGTCGAGTGGAGCGCACCCGAAGACGGAACGATTTACCGGGGCCGTGAGGGAGTCAGGCAGCGGCTGGAGGAATGGCTGGAAAGCTTTGATGAGTACAGATATGACATCCAGCGGATCATCGACTGCGGAGGCGATGAAATACTGGTCAAGGCAACCGAGGTGGGCCGCGGCGCAATGAGTGGCGCCGAGGTTCGATCGACCAACTACGAGCTGCTCACGATCCGGGACGGGATGATCGTGCGTATTCGCGAGTTCTACGACGAAGGTGATGCCCTCGAAGCTGCCGGGCTGTCGGAGTAGGCGGTCTTAGTGGGTGACGCTTGGCGAGTTCGACCCGGTAACGGATCGCGCCACCGTCGACTACTCGAAGGCGAGCGGCTGGCGGCCCCGGAGTGAGTTCCTGCGGTGGGGCTGACTCAGCCAGCCGCGTTGAAACCGGCGGCCGGGGCGGACGTCGATGGGAGGCAACAACGGCCGCCCGCGGCGCGCCGACGGTATATGAACGCGACTCGTCCGTCATCTCTTGCGAGTGGAGCACGCCGCACACAAGTTCGCCCAGGGGGTGAGCGTTGATGGGACAGAAAGCGGGTTACCCCGCGCCGAGCCGACGGTAAGAGGCGTCAGCATGGCGTATTTAGGTTGGCTGCCCAGCGCCCGCGTGGGGACTTTCACCGCAGTTTTGACACAGCGAGCGCGAGAGACCGCCTGGAGGCGGGGCTGCGCAAAGACGTCGCAGTGACCAGACCGATCAAAAGGCGTCGACCGGAACGATGGTCTTATCCGGCTCCAGCAAGAAGTATTGACCGCCATCGGGGGCGGACTCGTTCCTGATCAGGTAGCGACCGGGCGTGACAGGACCGATCCCCCTGACCGCGCCGTGCCAGGTATCGGTCTCGACCGCCTCTCCGACTTGCTCCCAGTTCTCCGCTGTGTCCTCGGGCCAGTGGTAGAGAGTCCATCTCGCTGCGGCCACGGGCTGACCCTACGCGGCACTGACTCCAGATGAACTCGGTCATTCGTCCAATCGTCCAGCATCAATCCGCCACGCTGGGTAGCGCGGCTGGCAAAACAGCGACGCGCTAGCTCGCCCCGCCCCGCATAGAGGTGTGATTCTCAGAGCCCAAACCGCCGCTTTCCATGCAAAGCAGCACACCTGAAGTGCGTGCTTCCGACCCCGCGCTCATTAGGATTCGCTAACCCGAGTTCGCAGGACCGCTCCACGCGAACTTCCGCCACCACGGGCTAGGAGCAGGACGACGGAGGTCCCGAGGTGGCCACATCAGCAACAGAATCACCAACAGGGGAAGTGATCCAGAGTTGGGTCTGGCCCGAGCTCGCCCGCCACGGTCGAGAGACGCTCTCGGCCAATCCAGATCAAGACCTTCGAGGTCTGATGCTTGGCCTACTCCCGCAGGCCGGTGGCTTCGAAACGCACCTAGTAGCTGATCAGCCCCGTCAACTGACCTTCCAGCGTCTCGACCAGAAGCCCGGGACAGGAGGGCTCAAGGAAACAAGAGGGGGTCAGGACGAGCGGGACTGTGACCGTTCCGCTCGCGTCCGCGAACCGTCCGGTTCCCCCCGTGATCGTGAGGACAACCGTAGCCGTATGGACCTGGCCAGTGGGCAGCGCTCCGTTGAGGGTGAAGGTGCCGGTCAACTCGTCACCGTTGGCCGCCACAGTGGTAAAGGTGCCCTCGCCGAGGGTTCTCCCCCCGACGATCTCGGCGGTCCCTTCAAAGTGGGATGTGTATTTCCCGAGATGGGTCATGACCCCGCTCACGTCGGTCGTGATGTCGAGGGCGGGGACCGCGGCCGTGATCTCTCCCAGCGTGGTGCCCTTCACGGGCCGGTCGGTGCCTCCTGCCTTCGCCAGCGCAGAGGCCGGAACGAGTGCGGCCAGAGCGAGAACAAGGCTGGCAGTGATGATGGCTCTGTGCTTTGGCATCTTGCCTCCTTGCTTGAGCCAGTAGTCAGGGCAAACCTATGCCCGGAGGTCTATGCAAAGCAAGACGGGCTCAAAAAACCGCCGATTTGGGTCGGTTTACACACGACCTCGAAATGGCGGAATCGCTAATCCCAGGCGTCGCAACGGGTCAGGCTGATCGCTGTGGCTAAGGGAGGCGTCTCCTCTTGGGCTGGCTCGAATACCCGATTAGTGAGCCGGCTCGTAGGAGAAGTTTGGCCTCGTCGGCCGAGTTAGGGAAATACGGGGTCTCATCCCCTGAGACCCCTGTCGAAGTCCGGCGAAGGCGTCTCCTGCGCGGTGGCGCCTTCGTCTTTCACAGGGATGGATCGTCCGCCCTGTCGCGGCCTTCGGGTAGCCAAGCCGCTGAAGGTCGCTTAGACGGTCTTCCCTGGCGATCCTAGGACGGGCTGATCTCGGTGATCCCGGCCTGGCGTAGCCGCGTCGCTCGGGCCGATCGAGCCGCTCGTTGACCTGGCGAACGCGGTGTCCCCGCCTGGCCTCAGGGGCTTCTCCCTCACCCCGGCAGGGGGTGCCGACAACGCCCAGCTCATCAGCCACATCGCAAGGCCGAGCCCGAACAGCATCCCGGCGATGAAAACCACGATCACGTTGTCAGCCGGTTCAAGCAGACCGGTGGCTCGTCGAGGACGGCTGAGGTTCCGAGCAGCTTGGTCACACAGCGTCTCCTGATTAGGGTCTTGGACAAGCGCGGAAAGGTAGGGCAGTCCGACCCGGCCGCCATCCGTAGTCGTCCACGAATCTCGTACTTCGTCGGTAGTTCTCTTCGCATATTCCGTTCCTTTCCCCCGGAGCGGTCCTCGGACGCCCGGGGGCCGCTCCCTTGTTTCGGAATCTGGTTCCCAGCAATCGATCAGTGCGACTTTGGCCGGAGCTAAGGGCAGACTTCCGGAAAGCTTTTTTTGACTCAGCGGGTCGAAACAGCCGCCGGGTAGCGCGTCTGGCAAAAACGCCGACGGAGGATCTCGATCGCTCTGGCGCGAGATACTGCGTGGGCGATGTCGGACTGGTAGACCGTGCATCACCGAGGACCTGGTCCGAGAGGAGCCACCATGAAGCTGAAGCTGATCCTCACTACGGCGATCGTGGGAGTGGCTTTGGCCTTGCCCAACGCCTCGATGGGCGCACCACCGCCCGCACCGCCGACCCAGGACTCGGTGTTCTCGACGGAGTCTCCGGCGCTCACGCCCCATTTCACTGTTCTGGCACTCAACGCGACGAGCGGGCCGAGCGGCGAGAATCCGGACGGCGAGGCGCATTTCATCCTTCGGCTCGACCAGGGGCCACCACTTGAGATCCAGGGACCGGTGACCTGCCTCGAGGTCAGGGGGAACGCCGCCACCATCAACATCCAACCCTTCCCCGGCAACATCATCACCGTGCAGGTCCTCGATGACCATCCCGACCTCTTCGATACCTCTGCGATTGGTCGAGCGCCGACCGATTGCTCGGCAGCGTTGCCGTCGATCTTCGCCGGACCGCTGCTCCAGGGCGACATCAAGGTCACCGATGCGCAGCCGTTGCCGACGACGATGGGCCAATGCAAGGACGGCGGCTGGAAGCAGTTCGGCTTCGCCAATCAGGGGCTGTGCGTCGCCTTCGTCAACCATCAGCAGTAGCCGGCGCACCCCCTCCTCCAGGGGGATACTGGGTGGGCGATGTCGGAGGAGAACGTCGAGATTCTGAGGCGGGCTATGCCCGAATCCGCTCCTGCGAATCCGGAGGACCTGTTCTCGATTCTCGCTGAAAACGTCGAGTGGGACTACGTGGGAGCGTTCCCAGAGATTCAGACTGCGCATGGTCCTGCGGAGGTCCGAGAATTTGTTCGAGAGTGGTCGGAAGCGTTTGACGATTTCGGCTTCCAGGCTGAAGAGATGGTCGATGCAGGGGACTCCGTCGTAGTCCGCGTGCGTCAATGGGGCCGTGGCAAGGAGACCGGCGCGAACGTCGAAAACCAGGCTTGGCAGGTGTTCACCCTTCGCAACGGAAAGGTGGTCCATTGCCGGGGGTATGACACCAAAGCTCAGGCCCTCGAAGCCGCCGGCCTGTCGGAGTAGGCCGCTCACGTCAGACCGACCGCCCCTTAGTTGCGAAAACGGGAGGGGCAGCGAGCAGGGGTTGACCTGACCGCCGCCCCCCCAAGCCAACCTGCGAGGTAGCACGGGCAGGTGGCTCAGATAAACAACGCGTTGGCGGACACCCGCCTTCCGTGGACCAAGTAAACGGGGGGCGGCGAGTAGGGAATACCGCCGCCCATTACCTGTCGGAGTGGGTCATGTCGGAGAAGGCCGAGAACCTTGACGGTCAGATAAGGCCTCATCGCTTTAGTAAGGGCCGGTGTGGCCGATAGTCCTGTTGGAGCGGTCCTCGTCCCGAATGTGGGGGACCGCTCCTTTTGCTTTCGCTGGTACTTCGCCGATATTTCTCGTCGCACATTTCGTTGTTTCCTCAGAGGAGCGGTCACTAGCCCGGGGTGGCTGTGACGCCCAGTGGGCTGCGACGGGGGCCGCTCCCTTTTTCGACTTCTCTTGGGCCTCATAGGTTTGGTGCGGGCCGGTTCCGGCCGATAATCTATGTCGGAGCGCTTTGTACGGGGACAGGGGGCGCTCTTTTCGGAGCGGCCCTGTGCCCGGAAGCGCGAGGGCCGCTCCTACTTTCGGCATCGCTTGGGCTCAATCGGATCGTTTTCAGGCGCCGGCAGGCGGGCAATCGCGGTTTTCTGAGCCGGGGGCATCCAACTCAGACCCTCCCTCTTCCCGTTACTTGATCTCGGCCATTTGCAACTTCCTTTTCGGAAGTAACGGCGCGGGTACGGCCTCCGTTATTCATGTTGGGGCGGTCCTTCGGCAGGCACTCACAGTGCAGGGGGCCGCTCCCTTTGTTTTCGGCAATAACGACTAGCAGCGTGCCTCGAGGGCCCATCGTCGGCGGTTTCGCGCATCCGCCTCTCACGCTTACGACCCTCCCCCGACCTGGAGCGGTGCCGCTTCTCGCTGGGTCGCAAGCTGCAGCTAGTGCGAATCGCAACCTGCAGCTAGGACGAACCGTTTATCCCCACAGAGATGGGTATGCCCGCACCAGATCTAGAAGACCGCCTCGACGAACTTGACGACAGCTTGGGTGAGTTCGAGGCAATCGATCCCACGCCCTGGGAAATCGCTCTGATCTTCAACGCCCTTCTCGACGAGGTGAAGCGTGGGCATGGCGACGATCCAGTGGTGAGGTCGATCGGGGCGCTCGAACAGTCGTCCGGATCCTCGCTCACGGTCGTAAGGAAGCTGCTGTCGCTCTCTCCCCCGTACGCGACGGCCAACATCGGCGCTGTGCGCACCGCCGTCAAGCAGATCCTGGTCGTCGTCGACCCAGAGGGACGAAACGGCGGTAACGACTAGCGACGGTGCCTCGAGGGTCCGGAGTCGGGGTCCTGGTCGCGGCGCTCGGTCTCCGCGGTGTAGGGCTTGCTCACGCCCTGGCGCGCTTGTGAGCGCTCGCGCTACGTACCCGGGCCGTGAAGATCGCAGCGTCCCCGGGACGTCGCCGGCCGATTACACCCCGGTGTCCGGCAGAGCTTGACCGGCATCAGTTCAGGTCGGGTCCCTCGATCACGGTCAGATTGTTGAGATCGAGCGCGGTCTCGGCCTGCTGGGTCCAGAAGTAGGCGACGTCGCCGTTCTCCTTCTGCTCCGTTCGCAGCCAGCCGTGGTCGACAAGCTCGTGCTCAGCGTTTACACAGCCACCTGCTGCACGCAGTCCGAACGAGATCGCCGCAGAGCGCGTGGCAGCCGCGCTCGCGGCACCTCGCTAAATCCGGTTTCTCTCGCGGAGGCCACCCAGGGCGAGGGCGTAGCGCCCGCTAGGGTCCCCTCGTCATGGACGACGGAATCAGGGGAAGGAAGATCGGCTCGACGTACATGACCTTGGTGGGGGGCATTGGCCTCGCCTCGCTGATCGTGTGTCTGGGGCTCCTTGGGACAGCCTCTTTCGGTCTTTGGCCGAATAGCGGGGGCGGGGGCCTTGAGTTTGGTGGGATCCCACCAGAGCGGTCGTTGTCCTCGGAAGCTGAGAAGAAGAGGAAGGGCAACGGCAATCCCGCCGCACCTGGTAGCAGCTTGCCACCGGCTACTCCGATAGCGAGCACCTTCAACGCCAGGGCCGCCTCTGGTACTGGCGGCAACGGGGGCGGGCGGGATACGTCCAAGGAGCCCAACCGGCCACAGCGGCATAAGTCGTCGCCCGTTGCCCCGATACCTGGCGGGACGCCTCCCGGCCATGGCGGGACGCCTCCCGGCCATGCAAGTGGTCATGGTCCGCCGCCTCGGGCGACGAGCGGGAGCAAGGCGGCGAAACCTGTCCGAGGCTCATCGGGTCTAGGCCCTCCGGGTCTACTGAAGAAGTAGCTGGCTCTGGATAGCGGGCTTGATATCCCGCGTCGGATCCATCGGGTTATGGCATCGCTCACCTGGGTCAGGGAACAGCAAAGATCGCCCGTGGCGGCCGATCTGCGGTACCGGATTGGTACCGACTGTTCCTTCCGATCCCTCCAGAATGTCCGAGTTCGGGGACGTAGGGGACGTAGGGGACGCTCGTGGAGATAGCGAATTCGCATTGACGTCGGCTGGGGCCGAAAGGTCGCTGGTTGAAATCCAGTCTCCCCGACCGACCCGCCGGGATTTGCAGGGGCGGCACAATCCACGCATGCCCGCCATCGGTCTGCTCGGCGACGTGATGCTGGGCCGCTCGGTAGGAGAGCATCTTCGAGAGGCACCGGCAGAGGAGCTGTGGAGCGATGAGCTGCGCTCGCTATGCGCCTCGCTCGATCTGATGATCTGCAATCTGGAGTGCTCCGTCTCAGAGCGCGGGGAGCGCACACGTCGCATCCCCGGCAAGCCGTTCTTCTTCCGCGCGCCGCCTTCTGCGGTGACGGCATTGGAGGCGATCAAGGTGCGTGCCGTCTCGCTCGCCAACAATCACGCTCTCGATTACGAGGAGGACGCGCTGATCGACACCCGGCGACTGCTGGCGGACAGTGGAGTGGTGGCGGCCGGCGAGGGCCAGGGAGTCGAGGCGGCGCGCCGCCCCGCCGTGGTTGAGGCGGGCGGGCACCGGGTGGGACTTCTCTGCGTGTCGGACCACCCGCTTGAGTACGCCGCGCGCCCGGGCAGGAACGGGATCGCTCACGCCGAGCTGCGACACGGAGTGCCGGACTGGCTCCTCGAGGGGGTTGCGCAGCTTTCCGAGCGGTGCGAGGTGACGATCGTCTTCCCGCACTGGGGTCCAAACATGTGCACTTCGCCTGCGTCCTGGCAGCGCCGGGCCGCCGCCGCCCTCCAGGGCGCCGGCGCCAGCCTCGTCGCAGGGCATTCGGCGCACGTCTTCCACGGGGTCGAGTGGAGCGAACGGGGGGCGGTGCTGTTCGACCTCGGGGACGCTCTCGATGACTACCGCGTCGACCCCGTGCGGCGAAACGATCTCGGAGTACTCGCGATGTGGCGGCCGGGGCCGGAAGGCGAGGAGCTGGAGCTGGTGGGCCTGAAGCTCGAGTTCTGCCACACGGGACTGGCGCGTGAATTGGACGCAGACTGGATTGCCGCGCGATTGCAACGTGCCAGCGCAGCGCTAGGCACTCGGGTCGATCGGGTGGCTGAAAACCGATTCCGCATCAGGCCCGGGTGAGTTTCCGTCGATACCACGGCTTCTCGTCCAAAGCGGCTATCCGCTTTTGCAGGAAAGCAGCGGTTCGCGAGTAGCCGCGAGATACTGCGTGAGCGCTGGTAGCCGGATCGCGGGTTCGGGACCGCACTTCAGGCAACGTGACCTCACCCTCCCCGTCATCGGACTCCACGGCTGAAGGGCAGCGGTCGACTATCGCCATGGTTCCGCCAGGGGAGTAGATTCGGAGCGTAGTCACGTGGAGGAGGTGGTTGTGATGTATGCCCGGATTGCCCGCTTTGAGGGGGGAGACACGTCGCAGATCGACGCGTTGATAGAAGGCGCACGCGAGACGATCGACTCGAACTTCGACTCGCCCCCCGAGGGCCTGGAGGGAGCGAAGGCCGTATGGATGCTCGTCGATCGTGAAAACGCGAGGGGATTGGGAGTAACCCTCTTCGAGAGCGAGGCGGATCTACGCCGTGGTGACGAGGCGCTCAACGCGATGTCGCCCGCCGTCGACGCGGGTCAGCGCCGGTCGAGCGTCGAGATCTACGAGGTGGCACACCACCGGGAGCGCTGAGCAGCGCCGAGCGGTGGGAGGCTCACCTTCCGGGCGATGCGCCAACCCGGCTCGGTGCCTACGGCGTCGACCGGTCCAATGATGTCGCGTTGATGGAAAGGAGCACTTCAGTGGCGCGCTCACTGCTCTCGGAGACTGGCAGTGCGCCTTGCGGCGCACTGCCCGTACTCCTTTGTGCCGAGCGCTGTGCCTAGCCGCCGGCCATTGCCGCCTGGGCCTCAGCCAGCTTTGCTCGCAGCGTGTCGATTCCCTCCTTGTACTCGAGCAGCGGACGCACCTCCCAGGTGACCAATCCAAACAGCGGGTAATCGGCCATCAAGTCGAGGGCGTCGCGATGGGAATCGACATTCGCGACGCCGAAACCGCCGCCCTCGAGGACCCCGTAGACGCAGTCGAAGGTGCCATCGTTGAGCTTTTCGTCGAGCCATTCGATGGCGGCGTCGAGCTGCTCGGGCGTCACAGGCATCGGACCGGGTGTGGTGCTGACGAAGTACTTCATTTCAACTCCTCCATCTCTCGCCCGTACCTGCTCTGAGTATCCCACCGTGCCCGTGTCGGTCAAGTGCCGGTCGGTGAAGTTACGTGACCGTGGGCGCCCGAGCCCGCTCTGATCCCAAAGGGTCAAATAGCTGCTTTGGACGAAAAGCAGCACCCTTCCGAGAGATACTGCGTGGGCGATGGAGAAGAACGTGGAGATCGTGCGCGAGAGCGTGGATGCCGTCAACCGGGACGACATCGAGGAGGTGCTTGCGTTTACCGATGCTGACGCCGAGCTTCACTCGGCGATCATCGGTGGCGCGGAAGGCAACATCTACCGAGGCCACGACGGCTTCCGCAAGTGGTTCGCGGAGTCGACAGCAAGCTTTGAGCAGCTCGACACTGAATTGACGGAGTTCCGCACCGTCGATGATCGCGTCATTGCCTTCGGACGCATCTATGCCCGTGGCCGTGAAAGCGGTTTGGAACTCGACTCGGAAACGGGCTGGGTGTTTACGGTGCGGGGCGACAAGATAGTTAAGGCTGAGGGCTTCCTGAGCCGCGCCGAGGCCCTCGAAGCCGCCGGGCTGCGGGAGTAGGCGTCACCCTGGGCGACTGACGCTCCCAGTCGTGGGCGCCTCGGGCTTACTCCTCGGGTCTACCCCCGGCGCCGTACGCGCAAGATCCGCCCACCGGCCGACGACAGTCGACCTCCCGGCGCTGAACATGAAGGGCCCGATGAAAGGAACGTCGATGCTCTCCAGCCTAAAGTCACGACTTGCCCTGTTCGTCGCGATTCTTGCCTTCGGCGCCTCCGCTGCCGTCCCGGCCGCGTCGGCAAACCACCGATGCCACCGTCACCACCACCATCACTGCATCCCGCAGCACAACGGCGGGGACCACGATGCCGACAACAACGGTGGGCCCAGCGACGGCGACGGCGGCGTCTAGCCCTCTGAGAACGCTTACGAAGACACGATCGACACCTCGAAGATGCCAGGAGCTGAAGAATGAAGACACGGATGATGCGAAAGGTCGCGGTGTTGCTGACCGGTTCGGCCCTGGCCCTTTCCCTCCCCGTCGCAAGCTCTGTCGCCAATCAAGGCGGCGTGCCGAACGGCGGCGTCGGAAGCGGCAAGACGTGCAAGCAAAAGGGAAAGGGCACGAAGAAGTCCATCAGCCCGCTCCCGAGCCAAGCTCAGCATCGGGGCAGCAAGTGCGGCTTCCACAAGAACGACTGACGGGTTAGCTATTCCGTCGGGAATCGGGCGCTCCCAGGGGGCGTCCCCGGGTTCGTTCCCGGGAGGAGCGGCCCTTCGTAGGACCGTATGCAACCTGGGCTATTGATCCTCCCAGTCATACGGCCGTTTCCAGGTTGCGATGACGCTCGCCCAGGAGCGAGATACTGCGTGGGCGATGTCGGAGGAGAACGTGGAGACCATGGTGCGGGGGGACGACTCTCAGAGTGTGCTGCTGGAGTTGCTAGGAGCGCCCGCAACCTCGGGAAAGTCGACTTGAGCGGGCCCGCGCTCGACGCCTCGCTGGCCCCCGCGGGCGAGTTCCCCTCACTCGACGACATCTGTTACATGAACACGGCCTCGATCGGTCTAATGTCGCGGAGCGCCCTGGCCGAGGAGGGGAAGTTCCAGCGCCAGCTCGGCCTGTATGGCACCACTTGGTTCGATGAGCCGACCGAGGTGGGCGTCCTCGAGCAGGCGCGGCGCGAGGGCGCCGCGCTGTTGGGCGCACCGGCCGAACAGGTCGCGGTGACGACAAGCGTCACTGAGGCGATCTCGCAGGTCGCCTGGTCGCTGCGTCCAGAGAGCGGCAGCAATGTGGTCTCAATCGACCTCGAGTTCCCCACCGTCACCTATCCCTGGATG
>DATDKQ010000237.1:0-3820 GCA_036519915.1 Solirubrobacterales bacterium
TTCCCGCGGGATCCGGGCCAACCTCGTCTCCGCCGGCCCGATTTCTTCACCGGCGGCCGGCGGCATCCCCGGCTTCGACGGACTCTCGGGCAGCTGGCACGAGGTCGCCCCGCTCGGCTGGGACCCGGACGACCCGACCCCGGTCGCCCGGGCCGTCTGCTTCCTGCTCTCGGACTGGTCAGAGGCGATCAGCGGCGAGCTGATCCACGTCGATGGCGGCGCCCACGCCGTCGCGGGCCTCTCGGCACCGCAGGCCAGCTCTAACGGCGCAGCTCCAACCCCGCGACCAATCGAGAACGCTTCCGCTCGCACGTAGAGGCGAGTCCGAAAGCGCCGCTTGCATGGAAAGTGGCACTCGGGTCGCGAGATACTGCGTGGGCGGTGTCCGAGGAGAACAAGGAGATCGTGCAAGGCGTCTACGGCGCCTGGCAACGAGGCGACTTCGAAGCCGCGTTACAGCCATTCCACGAGGACATCGAATGGTTCGGTCCGCCGGATATCTCCCGCGCGGGCGGCGGTGGGCTGGCGCGCGGCCACGAGGGCGTCCGCCGTTCGGTCGGTCGCTGGATGGGCGCATGGGCTGACCATCGCTTCGAGCTTCGCGAGCTGATCGACTCCGGCGACCAGGTCCTCGCCGTAGGTTGGCAACAGGGACGCGGTCGGGGCAGCGGAGTCGAGGTCTCAGAGGAAATCTTCAGCGTCTGGACGCTCCGAGCGGGCAAGATCGTCCGTCAGCGGATGTTTCGCGACAGGGCGCAGGCCCTCGAAGCCGCCGGGCTGTCGGAGTACTGAGGCCGGCTAGCGCCCGCGCCAGTTCGGGTCGCGCTTCTCGGCGAAGGCGGTGGCGCCCTCGATCGCGTCCTCCGAGGCGAACACCGGCGCGACGAGCTCACCCTGCTTTGCCCAGAAGGTCTCGTCGTCCCAGGACCACTGCTTGTTGAGCACCGTCTTCGAGGCTCGCAGGGCGAGTGGCGCGTTCGCCGCGACCTCGTCCGCGAGCTCCAGGGCTCCGTCCAGAGCCTTGCCCGGGTCGGCCAGCCGGTTGATGAGGCCGAGTTCGACGGCGCGTTCGGCGGTGATCGTCTCGCCGGTGAGGGCAAGCTCCATCGCGATCGCGGCGGGTAGCCGGCGGGGCAGCTGTCGCAGCGCCCCTCCGGCCGCGACCAGACCGCGCTTCGCCTCAGGGACGCCGAGCTTGGCGCCCTTCGACGCGACGATCAGGTCACAGGCCAGCGCGATCTCCAGCCCGCCCGCCACAGCAAAGCCCTCGATCGCCGCGATCAGCGGCTTCTCGGCCGGCTTCTGGACGATCCCGGCGAAGCCGCGGTCGCCGGCCCAGGGCCTCTCACCGCCGGCGAACGCCTTCAGGTCCATCCCGGAGCTGAAGCCCTTGCCCTCGCCGGCGATCACGCCGACGCTGAGCTCGTCGGCCGAGTCGAGCTCGTCGAGGGCGGCAGCCATCGCCTCGGCCATGGCCAGGTTGACGGCGTTGCGCGCGTCCGGCCGGTTCAGAGTGATGAGGAGAACGCGTTCGCGTCGTTCGGTGAGCAGTGGCTGATCGTTCACGGACGGGACCCTACAATCGCCGGGCGCAAGACGTGCCGGCGTAGCTCAGCTGGTAGAGCACTTCATTCGTAATGAAGGGGTCAGCGGTTCGAGTCCGCTCGCCGGCTTTTGACACGACTTGTAAGGACCCTGCCCAGGAGAGGGATGGGATGAGAGGGACCGCGAAGCTGGCAGTGGCATCGACCGTGCTCGTTGCGGTCGGGACATCCCTGGTCGTGCTGCCCTTGGCGTCCGGAGCCGGTCAGCCCAAGGGCCGGGGCGCCAAGCGACTGACGATCCTCGGGGCGACGCAGAACACGATCCTGAAGCGGGGGCTGCGCGTCCGGCTGCCGCCGAAGCACCGCCGGGGCGTGAAGGTGAAGGCAACCAGCACGACCTTCGACGACCAGTCGCCGGCGCGGCTGGCCAAGGTTGCCAAGGCCCACGGTCACAAGCGCGTCGTTCGCCTCAAGCTCACGGGAGCCGGTCAGGCGGCGATCCGCAGCTGCGAGGCGCGCCGGATCCAGGTCCGCGCCGGTAAGCGGAAGGCCAGCGCCGACCTCGTTCGCAACAGCGCCGCCTGCAGTCCGAAGCCCATCGACCTGAGCCGCGCCGCGGACTGCGACTTCATCGGCCAGCAGCAGGGATCGCTCTGCCTGCTTCCGTTCCCTGACGACTACTACACGGTCTCCGACCCATCGACGGCGACGGGCAGACGAGTCGACCTCCACGCCGCCGGGATGCCGAAGAACGCCGGGGGCATCCCGATCGATCCGAGCGCCTACCTCCGCAACGACGGTTTCAGCCCAGGTGCGGGAATCGTCCTCAAGGTGCCGGGCCTCGACAGCGCGGCCGCCCTTCAGCAGACAGCCCCATCTCCGATCAACCACATCGGCCGCTACGCCGACCCCCATGCGCCGGTGGTCGTGATCGACGCGACGACGGGCCAGCGCCAGCCGATCTGGGTTGAGATCGACTCCAACGCCGGCAGCCCCGCGACAACCGCCCTCGAGATCCACCCTGCCGTCAACTTCGCCTCCGGGCACCGCTACATCGTCGCCCTGCGAAACCTGAAGGACGCCGCCGGACAGACGATTCCGGCCCCGGAGGGATTCCGCTACTACCGCGACCAGCTCCCGTCGAGCGAGGCCCCAATCAACGCCCAGCGGCCTCGCTTCGAGTCGATGTTCAGCACATTGCGCGGCGCGGGCATCCGGCGCTCGAACCTGTACCTGGCCTGGGACTTCACCGTCGCGACCGACGAGAACATCGCCGCCCGCGAGCTTCACATCCGAGACGACGCCCTGGCGTCCCTCGGCGACACCGCCCCCGGCGACGGGGTCATGGAGGGCTCCGCCCCGGACTTCCAGGTGACTCAGGTCGACAACTTCACCCCCGTCCAGGACCCCGAGATCGCTCGCCGCGTCCGAGGCACGTTCACGGTTCCCTGCTACTTGGAGCCGAACTGCGGCCCGGGCGGCAGCTTCCAGCTCGGCGGCGACGGGCTGCCCAGCCGCAACACCGGCAACGACTGGACCGCCAACTTCGACTGCATCATCCCCCGCTCGGCGATCGACGGAACGCCCACGCCCGGTCGCCCGGCGATCTACGGGCACGGGCTGTTCGGCAGTGCGTCCGAGGTGTTCAACGCCGACATTCAGCAGGAACTGGCCAACACCTACGGCTTCGTTCTCTGCGCCACCGACGAGATCGGCATGTCGAACGGCGATGTGAGCAACACCGTCGGCATCCTCGGCGACCTGTCCAAGTTCCCTCAACTGGCCGACCGGCTCCAGCAGGGCCTCCTCGACGAGATCTTCCTCGGTCGCGTGATGGCTATGCCGAGCGGATTCGCCTCGGACGGGGCGTTCCACGTTGACGGGGCGACGAGCAGCGCCTCGGTGATCGACGACACCGAGCTCTATTACCAGGGCTCGAGCCAGGGGGGGATCATGGGCGGCGCGCTGACGGCCGTCGACCCGGATTTCACGCGGGCGGTCCTCAACGTGCCGGCGATGAACTACTCCGTGCTGCTCCCGCGCTCGGTGGACTACGACGAGTTCGCGCTGATCCTCAACAGCTCGTACACGGATGAGCTTTCGAGGCCCCTGATCCTCTCGCTGATCCAGATGCTCTGGGACCGCGGCGAGCCGAACGGCTACGCGCACCGCATGACCTCGGACCCGCTACCGGGGAATCCCGCCCACAAGGTGCTGATGAACGTCGCCCTGGGCGACCACCAGGTGACGAACTTCCAGTCCGACGTCGAGGCCCG
>DATDKQ010000238.1:0-3978 GCA_036519915.1 Solirubrobacterales bacterium
CGGCTCGGTGCGCGCTCGGCGGGCGCGGTCGACGTGGGGGCGGCCTGCACAGGCTTCCTCTCGGCCCTCTCCCTGGCGACGGCGCAGCTCGAGTCCGGGCGGGCCCGGGCTGCGCTCGTCGTCGGCGCCGAGGTGCTCAGCAGCATCACCGACTTCAACGACCGGCGGACGGCCGGGCTGTTCGGCGACGGCGCCGGCGCCGCGGTGATCGCCCCCGGCGGGCCGGGCCAGATCGGCCCGATAGCGCTGCGTTCCGACGGCAGCCGAGGGGACCTGATCCAGGCCGACCACAACGAACGGCTCGTTCGAATGGACGGCCGGGCCACCTTCCGCGCGGCGGTCGCGGCGATGAGCGACACGACACAGCAGGTCGTCTCGGACGCCGGGCTCGCCCTCGAGGAGATCGACCTCTTCGTCTACCACCAGGCGAACTCGCGGATCATCTCCGCGGTCGGCGAGCGGCTCGACCTGCCGGCCGATCGCGTCATCGACTGCCTCGCCGAGTATGGGAACACCTCGGCGGCCAGCATCCCGATTGCGCTCTCTGAGGCCGCCTCTACGGGCCTGCTCCGGAACGGCTCACGGGTGCTTCTCTCGGCCTTCGGTGCGGGGCTCACCTGGGGGGCCGGGATCGTCGAGTGGGAGGGCACGGCATGAGCTCGGTCGAGACGCGCCCGGTCACCGATCAGAAAGATGCGCCTCAAACGGCCGGTTGTGCGCTGGTCACCGGCGCCTCCCGCGGAATCGGTGCCGCCACGGCGAGGGCCCTGGCTTCCGACGGCTGGTCCGTGGGTATCAACTACCGCCGCGACCGCGACGGAGCGGGAGCGGTCGCCGCCTCCATCGAGGAGGAGGGTGGCACCGCCCTTGCGGTCGCCGCCGATGTCGCCGACGGCGCCGCGGCCGACGCGATGCTGGCACGGATCACCGACGAGCTCGGCCCGGTCCTGGTGCTGGTCAACAACGCCGGCATGACCGCCGACAACCTCTCCATGCGGCTGAGCGACGAGGACTGGACCCGGGTGCTCGACGTCAACCTGACAGCTGCCTTCCGCCTCACCCGCGCCGCTCTCGGCCCGATGATGCGCCGGCGCTTCGGGCGGGTGATCAACGTCTCCTCCGTCTCGGGCATCCGCGCCAACCCGGGGCAGGCCAACTACGCCGCGTCCAAGGCGGGGCTGATCGCCTTCACCCGCACCGTGGCCGCGGAAGTGGCACGGCGCGGCATCACCGTGAACGCGGTCGCCCCCGGCCTGATCGAGACCCAGCTGACGCGCGACTTCACCGGGAACGGCGCCGACTCGAACGGCTCGAGCGCGCTGCTCGACGCGATTCCCGCCCGGAGGACGGGAACGCCGGAGGAGGTCGCAGCCTGCATCCGCTTCCTCGCCTCCGAGGAGGCCGGCTACGTGACTGGGACCGTCCTGCCAATCGACGGCGGCATGTCCGCCTGATCAAGAAAGGAGACCGATGACAACCGCAACCAAGGACCAGGTACAGGAGAGAGTGATCTCTGCCCTCGTCGAGTTCGGCGAGGAGCCGGAGAACGTGAAGCCCGATGCGCGCTTCGAGGACCTCGACATCGACTCGCTCGACCTCGTCGAGCTGGCTCAGGTGATCGAGGACGAGTACAAGATCGAGGTCACGGACGCCGACATGGACAAGATCGCGACCGTTCAGGACGTGGTCGACTTCGTGGCCGAGCGCCAGTCGTGACCCGCAGGGTCGCGATCACCGGGATCGGCGCGGTCACTCCGCTCGGGGTCGGCGCCTCGGCGCTGCACGAGCGCTGGTCTGCCGGTGAGTCCGGGATCGAGGACGGCCTCGGGCGCTGCTCGGAGTTCGAGCCGACCGACCACCTCACCCGGCGCCAGGTGCGGCGCACCGACCGTTTCACGCAGCTCGCCCTCGTGGCCGCGGCGGAGGCCATCTCACAGGCCGGGTTGGACGAGGCGCCCTACGACCGCGGGGAGATCGGCTCGGTGATGGGTACCGGCATCGGCGGGCTCTCGACGATCGAGTCGGAGCACATCATTCTGCGCGAGAAGGGCCAGCGCGCCGTCTCGCCGCACTGCGTGCCCCAGATGATGGCCAACTCCGCGGCCGGGGCCCTCGCCATCGAGCACGACCTCCGCGGCCAGTGCTACGGCACTGTCTCGGCCTGCGCAGCGGGCGCCCACGCGCTCGGTACCGGCGCGAGGATGGTGCAGCACGGGGACGCGATCGCCTGCGTCGCGGGTGGCACCGAGGCCGCGATCACCGACCTGGCTGTTGCCGCCTTCGCCGAGATGGGCGCGACCTCGCCCACCGGCATCTCGCGTCCCTTCGATCGCCGCCGCGACGGCTTCGTGATGGGCGAAGGAGCCGGCGTGATGGTGCTGGAGGACGCCGAGATGGCCGAGTTGCGCGGCGCGCAGATCCTGGGCTACCTGACCGGCTACGGCGCGACGGCCGACGCCCATCACATGACGGCGCCGGAGCCGACCGGGGATGGAGCCGCGCGCGCGATCCGCAAGGCGCTGGCCGACGCCGAGGTCGAGCCCGGACAGCTCACGTACGTGAACGCTCACGGGACTTCAACGCCGCTCAACGACCGCTCCGAGACCGAGGCTCTGAAGACCGCGCTCGGCGAGCAGGCGTCGCGAGTCCCGATCTCCTCGACGAAGTCCTCGATCGGGCACCTGCTCGGGGCAGCGGGGGCCGTGGAGGGCGTGGCGACGCTGCAGGCCCTGCGCGCGAAGACGGCGCCGCCGACGCTCAACCTCGAGGAGCCCGACGAGGATCTCGACCTGGACTACGTGCCGCTCGAGGCCAGGGACCTGGCGGTGAACGGTCACCCGGCCATCGGGATCTCGAACTCCTTCGGGTTCGGTGGCCACAACGTGGTGATCTGCTTGGAGGCTGCGGCGTGAACCTGATGCTCGCCGAGCGCGAGGCAACCCAGCGGGAGCGGCTTACCCCGCTCGGCCGGCTCGAGGCCCTCTGCGACATTGGGTCGCTCGAGTTGGTGCGGACCCGGATCGCGTCGCGGTCAGTGCGCTCGGCGCCCGGCGACGGCGTCGTGGCCGGCGCTGGGACCGTCGGCGGCCGGCCCGTCTACTGCTATGCGCAGGACCAGAGCTTTGCCGGGGGGTCGCTCGGCACGGCGCAGGCCGAGACGATCGTCAGGGTGCTCGAGCTGGCCGGCCGGGCCTCGGCGCCAGTGGTCGGCTTCATCGCCTCGGGCGGCGCCCGGATCGACGAGGGTGCCGGCGCTCTGGGCGGCTACGGTGCGATCTTCCGGCAGCACGTCGCGCTCTCGGGCCACGTGCCGCAGATCAGCGTGATCACCGGGACCTCGGCCGGAGGCGGCGCCTACTCGCCCGCCCTCACGGACTTCGTCGTGATGGCCGAGGGCTCGAGGCTGTTCCTCACCGGCCCGAGCGTGGTGGAGGAGGTCATGGGGGAGAGCGTCACGATGGACGAGCTGGGCGGCCCCCGCGTCCACTCGCGGAACGGGGTCTGCGACCTGGTCGCCGAGGACGACCGCGGCGCCGCCGAGCTCGTCCGCGACCTCCTGGGCCACCTTCCGCAGAGCTCGTCGCAGCCGCCCGATCCGGCGATCCCCCAGGAGCCGTTCGGCGCGAATCCCGGCGCCGCCGTGCCGGCCGATCCGCGCAAGGTCTACGACGTGCGCGCGGTGATCCGCTCGATTTCCGACGGCAGTTCGATGCTCGAGCTCTCTCCGCGCTGGGCGCGGAACATGGTCACAGCGCTGACCCGCCTCAACGGCCACCCGGTGGGAGTGGTCGCCAACCAGCCGCACCACCTGGGCGGGGCGATCGACTCGGCGGCCTCCGAGAAGGCGGCCGGCTTCATCCGGCGCTGCGATGCCTTCGGGCTGCCGCTGATCGTGCTCGTCGACACGCCGGGCTTCCTGCCGGGGACCAAGCAGGAGGGGCTTGGCGTGATCCGTCACGGAGCCGGGCTGCTGCACGC
>DATDKQ010000239.1:0-5567 GCA_036519915.1 Solirubrobacterales bacterium
CGGCGTAGGCGCGCATCCGCTCCCGCCAGCCCGCCATGGCCGCGGCGAGCTCGGCGTCGTCGAGTTGGCCGAGCGAGGTGTGGTGTTTGGGCGAGTTGACGATCACCTCGTGGAAGCCGGTCGCCACGGAGGCCTTGAAGAGATCGGGCTCGCGGCCGCGTGAGGTGGCTCGGAGCGGATCGCCGGCGGCCGCGAAGCCCTCGCCCGCCTCGGCGCCGCCCTCCGGGGCCGTCACCGAATCGTCCTCCCAGGTCTGCGCGAGCGCCGGGTACAGGTTCGGAACGGCCCGGACGCGCCAGCCGGGCGTGTCCGGGTCCCCTCCGCCCGGGCGGTCCGCCCAGGTCTCAGGGGGCGTGCGGTCCTCGTGCCCCTCGCAGAAGGGGCAGTTCTCGGCCGCCTTCGGGTCGGGCTCGGTTGTCAACCCGCCGAAGTCGAAGGGCCGGTCGGCCCGGGCCGGCGAGAGGATCGTCCGCAGACCTGTGAGCTGGTCCAGGCGGACTTCGGGCGCCGGCTTGCCCTCAGCCACCGAGTTCCTTCCGCATCCGCACGTGCTCGATCTCGGCCTCCAGGAACGTGTCGCCCTCGGGGACGTAGCCGTGGGCCGCATAGAAGGACTCGGCCCGGCGCTGGGCATTCAGGAGCATCTCCGTCGCGCCCCGCTCGCGCGCCTCGCGCTCCGCTCCGGCGAGCAATCGCCCGCCGACGCCGTTCCGGCGTACCCGCCGGTCGACCGCCATCCGTTCGAGCTTCCACTCCCCGCCGCCGAGGTCCCGCACGCGGCAGGTCGCGATCACGCCCGTGTCATCGACGCCCACGATCTGCACCGACTCGCGATCGAGGTCGTCCACCTCCTCCTCGGGATCCACCCCCTGCTCATCGACGAAGACGCGGACGCGCAGGTCCATCGCGGCCTCGATCTCGGTGGCGTCACGGGTCGCGCGCACCGTGACGGTGAGGCGGCAGTCGGCGCTCAGGTTTCCGACTTCTTCGTCAGCTGCTGGAACGCGTCGATGAACTCGATCGGCAACGGGAAGACGATCGTCGTGTTCTGGTTTACGCCCATCTCGAGCAGCGTCTGCAGGTAGCGCAGCTGGAGAGTCGCCGGGTTCCTTGAGATGATGTCGGCGGCCTGAGCGAGCTTCTCGGCAGCCTGGTACTCGCCCTCGGAGTTGATGATCTTGGCCCGTCGTTCACGCTCGGCCTCGGCCTGGCGCGCCATCGCCCGCTGCATCTGCTCGGGGATCTCGACGTCCTTGATCTCGACGGTGCTGACCTTGACGCCCCAGGGCTCGGTCTGCTCGTCGATGATCTTCTGCAGGTCCTCGTTGAGCCGCTCGCGCTCGGAGAGCAGCTGGTCGAGCTCGGCCTTGCCCAGCACGGACCGCAGCGTGGTCTGCGCGATCTGGGAGGTGGCGAGCAGGAAGTTCTCGACCTCGACGATCGAGCTGTTCGGGTCGATCACGCGGAAGTAGGCGACCGCGTTGACGCGGGCGGGAACGTTGTCGCGGGTGATCACCTCCTGCGGCGGAATGTTGAGCGTGACGGTCCGCAGGTCGACTCGGACCATCCGGTCGATCACCGGGACCAGCAGGATCAGCCCAGGTCCCTTCTGGGCGATTAGCCGCCCGAGGCGGAAGATCACCCCGCGCTCGTACTCCCTCAGGACCCGGACCGACGACCCGAGGAAGATCAGTACGAAGAACGCGATGACAACCACGACGCCTATCGCTACCGCCATGTCTGTCAGGCTCCTTTCTCGACGGTTGCCGGGTCATGGTCGGGGACCGGCTCGACCTCAAGGGTCAGGCCGTCCACGGCCTTGACACGCACTCTATTCCCTGCACCGATCCGGCCCTCGCCGCTCGCCCGGGCCTGCCAGAGGGCACCCTGTACGAAGACCTGGCCCGTCGGATCGAGCGGCTCGCGCACCTCGCCGATGCTTCCGATCAGCCCGGCCTCTCCGGTTCGAACCGGTTCGTCGCGCTGAGCTGCGATCGCCTTGCGGCTGGCGAAGACGACGAACCCGGCGAGGATCAGACCGGCGACGATGATCGCCGCGACCGGCAGGTCGTGCCCGGCGTCCCGCCAGGCGAAGCCGGCGCCCACCAGGGCGGCGACCCCGAGCAGGCCAAGGACCGTCGTCGGCGCGTGTGCCTCGGCGATGAAGAGGAGCAGCGCCAGCGCAAGTAGGGCGATCGCCAGACCTTCCATACGCCCATTATCCGCCTGATGCGTACTTGTTCACGTCCGCGACCAGATCCGACTCGTCCTGATAGACGCCCGGATGGGTGAAGACGAGCTTTCCGGAGCGGTCGTAGAAGCTGGTGGTCGGGAAGGCCTGCGGCGGCCCGCCCAGGTCCTGGGCGATGTGCAGATCGGGGTCGCTGTAGGACGGATAGGGCAGGGGCAGCTCGGAGAGGAAGGTTTCGGCGGAGCCGCTCGAGTCGTTCGAGTTCACGCCCAGGAACCCGATCTGCCCACCTTGCTTTTCCGCGATCGATTGGAACCAGGGGAACTCGAAGCGGCAGGGACCGCACCACGAGGCCCACTTGTTGACCACCACCGGCGTTCCCCGGAGCTGCTGGAGGCGCGCGTCGAAGGCGTCGGTTCCGCCGTCGAGTAATTGGTTCGCCTGAGAGCGGATTGCGGCCAGTTGGGGCGGAGCCCCGGAGATCGGCGCTTTCGCCTGATCGGCCGTCAGGCGGGAGTCCGGGTTGCCGTTGCTTGCGCCGCAGCCGGCGACCGCGAGGGCTGCGAGCAGGGCAATCAGGGCGAAAGTCGTGGGTGCGGCTCTTGGGCGCGGAGTTGAATTCACATTCAGGGGATACGGGTCGTGTGTCAAGAGTGCTTTAATTCCTAACGGTCCATCTAGTTCCTGGACCCTGGGAGAGCCCGGAGCGGAGAGCCGTATCTCGGGTTTCCCCCGTGATCAGGCCAATTGCGCCTCGTCATCTTTGCGTTTTGGCGAGGAGCGGCAGATCAAGAGCCTCAGATGGCTGAAGAGACCAAGGCAGCCGCCAAAGCGGCAAAGGCGCCTACGAGTGCCGACATTGAACGTGCTCGCGAGTTCGCTCGCGAGCCCTTCCTGCTGGAAGGAGAGAAACCCAAGGACCTTGCCCCGGGGACGCCCCGGCGGCGAGCGCTCGACGCCGCCCTTGTCGAGATCGACGAGGGACGCGAGGCGCCCTCGATCGAGTGGCGCCGCGACTTCTCGCTCCTGCTCGGCCTGGAGCGCCTGCTCTCCGAGGAGACGCCTCACCTCGCCGATGGCGCCGAGCTCTCCGCCCACCAGGTGGACGCCCTCTCGGGCACCCTCGCTGCGCTGATCGCCGACGTCCAGGAGCGGATCAACGGCCACTCCTGGAACGGCAACGGCATCGCCCCGGCCGTCGAGAAGATCGAGGACGACGCCTCGGAGAACGGAGCCGGAGCGGACACCGAGGATGTGGAACTCGACGAAGACGCGGACGACGAGGACGAGGACGACGAGGACGAGGACGTCGAGGACGAGGAGGACGTCGAGGACGAGGAGGCCACCGAGGAGGAGGAGGCCGAGGACTGGGACGAGGACTCTGACGAGGACGTCGTCGAGGAGGCGCCGGAGGATCCGGGCGCCAATCGCCGCTTCTGGTTCGAGCACGCCACCGGCTCCGGCAAGACCGTCGCCGCTGTCGGCTTCATCGAGGCCTCGCGGACTGGCGGCATCCTGATCCTCACCCACCGCCGCAACCTGGTCGATCAGTTCATCGGCGAGATCTCCGACCGCGGCTACGCAGACCGCCTCTCGCCGGCCCTACTCGACGGGGCCGACCACCCCTACGGCCCGGTCACCGTCGAGACCTACCAGTGGTTCGTCCGCAACGCGGGCCGGATCTCCGATGCCTACTGCGTCGTGATCTGCGACGAGGCCCATACTGCGCTCGGCGAGAAGACCAGCGCCTGCATCCGCGCCTGGCCCGGCCCGGTCTTCATCGGCATGACCGCGACCGGCGCGCTGATCGCCCGCCACGTCACCGATCTCTTCCCCACACAGACTTCCCGCTTCGACCTCGCCCAGGCGGCGCGCCGCGGGGTGATCGCGCCGCTCCGCTGCGTGCGCATCCCGCCGGGCCCGGGCGTGAGAACGATCGCCAAGGTGCCCCTGCGGAAGGGCGAGGTGGACCAGGACTTCGACCAGGAGGAGCTGGCCAAGCTGCTGGACCAGACGCCCTTCAACGTCGCGATCGCGGACCTCTATCGATCGCGCTTCCGCCGGGTGCCGGGAGTGGTCTACACAGCCGGCGTCAAGCACGCGAACAACGTCGCCAAGGCCTTCCAGGAAGCCGGGATCAACGCCCGCGCGGTCTCCGGTGAGACGCCGAAGCGAGAGCTCGCCGAAATCTTGGCTGGCTTCGAAAGAGGCGAAGTGGATGTGCTGTGCAACGCGATGCTGCTCGCCGAGGGCTGGAACAGTCCGCGAGCGACGATCTGCATGCACCTCGCGCCGACCGCCTCCCGACGTGTCTACCAGCAGCGGGTCGGCCGTGTCACGAGGCGCAACCCGGGCAAGGAGGCGGGCCTCGTCATCGACTTCGTCCACCCGGCCACCACCCACGACGAGACGATCGTCACCCTGCACAGCCTGCTCGACCGCGACGTCTACCGCGGCGGCGCGATCGTGGTCGGCCCGGTGCGGCGCGGCCGCGGCCGCCGGGTCCGGGTCGAGAAGCGCATCGTGCCGGTCTCGGACGACTCCAACCGCCGCCTGCGCGTCCTGGAGCGCGAGCTCTGGCGAATCGCCGTCGAGAACCTGAACCACTCCGAGCAGCACGTCTGGGCCGCGCTCGCCGGAGCGCGAGTCAACCCCTCGGGCTGGCGGCGGGCCAAGGCGATGCTCCAGCACGACCAGAGCAAGGAGCTCCGCCGCCGCTTCCTGCTCACCTGCGTGCAGCGCAACCGCAACCAGCAGCTGCGCATCAAGGCACTCACCGAGATCGCGGCCATGCGCGACGCGGAAGCCTTCGACGACGCGATCGACACCATCGGTACCTGGTCGCGCGACGACCGGCGGGCCGGCAGCAAGGTCATGCTGGAGGCGCTCGCCGAGCGACGGATCGGCCGTCGCGACCAGGCGCAGGCCTGGGTCTGGCGCCTCGCCGACTACACCCGCGACCTGCACGAGGAGTACGCGGTCCAGCGCTGGCCCGAGACCAAGCGCCTGCTCGGACTGCTGGTCAACTCATCCGGCCGGGCCCACGGGCGAAACGCCCGCCGGCTGGTGCACGCCGCGCGCAACCAGGACCGCCGGCTCGCCGCCGCTCTGCTCGCCGCCGGGATCGCCCACACGCCGGAGGCCGAGGAGGTGCTGCGCGGCGCCCGGATGCGGATGGCCCGCAAACCCTCGGCCGTCGCCCGCGAGCTGCTGCGCAACTTCCCCAAGCCCGGCAAGCGCCGCCGCCGCCGCTCGCGCCGCAACGGCGAGCAGAAGAACGGCGAGGCTCCGGATCGCGAGAAGCTCGAGCCGGAGGCGGAGGCGACCGAGACCGAGTCCGACGAGACCTAGACGTTGACGCTCGCCATCCCCGCCT
>DATDKQ010000240.1:0-2107 GCA_036519915.1 Solirubrobacterales bacterium
CTTCAGGCGGATGCGCGTGCCGTCCTTGACGCCCGCAGGGATCTTGACCGTGTAGCGCTTCGTCCGGCGCTCGCGCCCCGAGCCGCCGCACCGGGGGCACGGGTCCTCGATCACGGTCCCGTTGCCATGACAGCGCGGGCACGGCTGCGACAGGGCGAAGAACCCCTGGCTCTCCGCCACCACACCGCGGCCGTGGCATTCGGGGCAGATCTTCGGCGTCGTGCCGGGCTTCGCCCCCGAGCCGTGGCACTCCGAGCACGCCGTCTCCAGCGTGACCGGGATCTTCGTCTCGACGCCCTTGAGCGAGTCCTCGAAGGAGAGATTGACCTGCACCTCGACGTCGCTGCCGCGCTGGGCGCGGGAAGTTCGCGCGCCCGCCCGGCCGCCGCCGCCGCGGCCGCCGAAGATGCCGCCGAAGAGATCGCCGAGGTCGCCGAGATCACCGACGTTGAAGTCGCCGAAGTTGACGTTGCCACCCTGGAAGCCGCCGCGCCCGTTCGCCGAGCCGAAGGCGTCGTACTGCTTGCGCTTCTCCGGATCAGAGAGCAGGTCGTAGGCGCCCTGGACTTCCTTGAACCGCTCCTCGGCCGAGGCGTCGCCCGGATTACGGTCCGGGTGGTACTCGCGCGCGAGCTTGCGGTAGGCCTTCTTGATCTCGTCGGCCGAGGCGCCCTTGGCGACGCCCAGGATCTCGTACGGGGACTTAGGAGTCGCCGTCGCCATTCGCTTCCTTCGGACCGGCCACGACGACCCGTGCGGGCCTCAGGACCCGGTCGCCGAGCCGATAACCCTTCTGCAGGACCTCGATCACACTGCCCTCTTCCACCTCCGATGGCTGCGAGAGAAGCGCCTCGTGCACGTGTGGGTCGAACTTGCCGTCGGTCTCGATCTCGGCGAGGCCCTCCCGCTCGAGCGCGGACGCGAGCTGGCGGTGCACCAGCCTCACGCCCTCCTCGAGCTTGACCTCCTCGTGCTCCTCCGCCGCCTCGAGCGCACGCTCGAGGTCGTCAACGATCGGTAGCAGCTCCTTGACGAGGTGCTCGGTGGCCCGCGTGGACAGGCTCGCCTGCTCGCGCGCGGTGCGCTTCTTGTAGTTCTCGAACTCGGCCGCGAGGCGCTTCAGGTCGTCGAGATGCTCCTGTGCCTTCGCCTCAGCGAGGGCGAGCCGCTCTTCGACCTCGGGATCAGGTCCCGGGACATTGCCCGGGACCTGATCCCGCTGTTCGGACTGGTCGAGTTGTTCCCGTGCAGGATCCGCCATTAGGACGTCTTCGCCCCTTCCTCATCGACGATCTCGGCGTCCTCGATCACCTCGTCATCCGAGGCCGCGGTGCCGTCGCCGTCAGCGGGGCCAGAAGCCTGCTGCTGCGCGCTCGCCTGGGCGTAGACCGCCTCGGCGAGCTTCTGCGCGGCCTCCTGCAGCGCCTCCGTCTTCTGACGGATCTCGTTGACGTCCGAGCTCTCGAGCACGCCGCGGAGCTCCATCACGCGACCCTCGATCGTCGAGGCGTCGGCCTCGTCGAGCTTGTCGCGGTTGTCCTTGAGCGTGCGCTCGGTCTGGTAGGCGAGGCTCTCCGCTGCATTGCGTGCGTCTGCGAGCTCACGGAGCCGGTGCGCCTCGTCCGAGTGGGACTCGGCCTCGCGGATCATCCGCTCGACCTCCTCCTGCTTCAGACCGGAGCCGCCCTCGATCCGGATCTTCTGCTCGTTGCTCGTGCCGAGATCCTTGGCCGACACGTGGATGATCCCGTCGGCGTCGATGTCGAAGGTGACCTCGATCTGCGGCATTCCGCGCGGCGCCGGCGGGATGCCGACAAGCTGGAACTTGCCGAGGGTCTTGTTGTAGAGCGCCATCTCCGACTCGCCCTGGAGGACGTGCACCTCGACCGAGGGCTGATTGTCCTCAGCGGTCGTGAACGTCTCCGACTTCTTCGTCGGGATGGTCGTGTTGCGCTCGATCAGGGGCGTGAAGACGCCGCCCTTGGTCTCGATCCCGAGCGACAGTGGCGTCACGTCGAGCAGGAGCACGTCCTTGACCTCACCGCGGAGCACGCCGGCCTGGATCGCAGCGCCGACGGCGACGACCTCGTCCGGGTTGACACCCTTG
>DATDKQ010000241.1:0-35363 GCA_036519915.1 Solirubrobacterales bacterium
GCTCCGTGGTCCTGCCGGTCAAGGCGCTGTTGATGAACTTCCTCAACCTGAGCGCCGTCTTCGGGATCCTGGTCTTCGTCTTCCAGGACGGCCGGCTGGAGGGGCTGCTCGACTACCGCGGGCAGGGAGCACTCGAGCAGACGATGCCGATCCTGCTGTTCGCGGTCGTCTTCGGGCTCTCTACGGACTACGGCGTGTTCCTGCTCTCCAGGATCAAGGAGGCGCACGACTCGGGGATCCCGAGCAGGGAAGCGGTGGCAGTGGGCCTGGAACGCACCGGCCGGATCGTGACCGCGGCTGCGTTGCTCTTCGCCATCGCAATCGGCGCGTTCGCGACCTCCCAGATCATCTTCATCAAGGAGAACGGGGTGGGCACCGCCCTAGCCGTCCTGATCGACGCGAGCCTGATCCGCGCGCTCCTCGTTCCATCGCTGATGGAGCTGCTCGGCGACTGGAACTGGTGGGCGCCGAGGCCGCTGCGACGGCTGCACGAGAGGTTCGGGCTCAACGATTCGAGCCCCGAGCCGGTCACCGGGTGAAAGCAGCCGGGTAGCGCCCAGGCCCGGGGGTATCCTGGCGGCCCGTGACCATCGCCTCGGCCATATTCCTGATCGCCATCGGGGCGATCCTCCGGTACGCGCTCAACGTCGAGAGCGACGTGATCGACATCCAGACCGTCGGCCTGATCCTGATGATCGCCGGCGGCGCCGGCCTGGCGCTGTCGCTGCTCTACGAGCTCGTCCAGCAGGGTGGCGGGCGCGACAAGGACGAGTCGCCGCGCAGCGGCTACGACGACCCGACCCGCCGCCTGTAGGTACTCAGACCTCGTCTACGGCACCAGGTTGGTGCCCGGGCAATAGTTGGCCTACCTCAGCCAAAATGAGGCGGTGGCCGATTGATCAACGCCCCTTGCAGTACCCGCTCGGAATCGGAGCCCCGCCTGGATAGTCGAAGTGGGAGCTGCTCGCCGGACTCTGGCTGTCGCCATGGATGACGCCGTCGGCCGTCACGTAGGTGATCGTGAAATTCGTCTGAGGCGCACCGCGGCCCGAGTAGCAGACGCCGAAGCTCAGGTCTCGAGCAGCCTGCGAAGTGAAGACGCCGTCCGTAAAGGTCTCGCTTCCCGCGGGGCCCGACACGTCGCCCGAGAGCGAGCTCAGCGGGATCGTGTTCGATCCGTTGCCGGCCTGGTTGCCGTTCGTGTCGAAGACATGGAGGTCCACGTCCGCGTCGCTCGCGCCGTTCCCCCAGGTCAACATTGCCCGGATGACCGGCGAGTGGGGCGCATCCGCCTTCCTCCTTTTCTTCTTGGCGCACTTCTTCTTGGCGGAGTGCCGCTTCTTGCACTTCTTCGCCGCACCGGCGCCGCGCGGTGCGCTCGCCGTGGCGCTTGCGGTACTGCTGATCGCCATGGCAAAGATCGCAAGGATCACCAGGCCGATCAGGCCTCTCTTCTCCATTCGGAACAACCCCCTATTTCACTCGCTGGCGGGTATCGCGAGCTATACGGGCGAACGGGCTCTGCGGGATTGCCTAACCGAGTGACTGCCGGCCCGCCAGGGCCTTGCCGAGCGTCACCTCGTCGGCATGCTCGAGGTCGGCTCCAACCGGGAGGCCGCTGGCGAGCCTGGTGACCGTGACTCGGCCGCGCAGGGCGTCGGCGATATGGAGGGCGGTCGCCTCGCCGGTGGTGGTGGGGTTGGTGGCCAGGACGACCTCCTTGACCTCGCCGTTGACGCGATCGAGCAGCTCGGTGATCTTCAGGTCCTCGGGGTCGATTCCGTCGATCGGCGAGAGCGCGCCGCCGAGCACGTGGTAGACGCCTCGGTACTCGCCGGTCCGCTCGATCGGGATCACGTCGGCGGGCTCCTCGACCACGCAGATCATCGACTCGTCGCGGCGGCCGTCCTCGCAGATCCGGCAGCGCGGTCCCTCCGCCAGGTTGAAGCAGACCTCGCAGAGCCCGACCTTCTCCTTCACCTCGCGGATCGAGTCGGCGAGGCCGAAGGCGTCCTCGTCGTCCGCCCGCAGGATGTGGAAGGCGAGCCGCTGCGCGGTGCGCTGGCCGATGCCGGGCAGCTTGGAGAGCTCGGCGATCAGCTGGCTGATCGGTCCCGCGTACATGTGGTCAAGCGTAGGGGGCGGGGTGGCTCTACATGCCGGGGAGGCCCGGCAGCCCTCCGCCGCCGAGGCCGCCCGTGATGCCGCCCATGCGGTTGGCGGCGAGCTCTTGAGCGGAGCGCAGCGCCTCGTTGACCGCCGCGGTCACCATGTCCTGGAGCAGCTCGGGATCCTCGGGGTCGATCGCGTCCGGGGAGATCGTGATCTCGCGGAGCTGCATGTCGCCGGTCATCGTCACCTTGACCATGCCGCCGCCGGCGCTCCCCTCGACTGTCTCGTTCTTGAGCTCCTCCTGCGCCTTCGCCATCTCGGCCTGCATCTGCTGCGCCTGCTTGAGCAGCTGGTTGAGATTCGGTCCCTGAGGCATCAGCCCGTCCCACTCTCCCTCTTACCGTCGGGAACGACCTCGCTCGCATCGAAGCTGTCCTTGACGAGGTCGACCAGATCCTCCTCGCTGATCTCGGCCGATTCCTCGCAGGCGTCCTCACCCGGGCCGTCGATCAGCTCATAGACGGGCCGCAGGCGGTGGCCGGCGATCGAGGCGAGGGCCTCGGTCATCCGCTCGATGTTCACGGGGGACTCGGCCTTCTTCTTGTTGAACTTCGCCGATGCCGGGAAGCCGATCCGCAGCACGGAGCGCTCCTCGTCGATGGCCAGCGGCTTCGCCTCGTCGAACAGTGTGGAGAGCATCGCGGAGCCGGAGTCGCGCAGGTGGTCGACCACTGCGGGCCAGAGCTCCACGACGCGCTCGATCTCGACTGTCGCGGTGGCGACGCTCGCCTCAGGCTCGTCGCGGTCGGGTGTTTCGTCCTCGGCCGGGGGACGCTCGGGCGCCTCGGCAGCCTCGGACACCTGAACAGTCTTGGGCGGCTCGACCGCTGGTCCACCCTCCTGATTGAGCTGTGTTTCGAGCGACTCGATGCGCCGGAGGAGAGCCTCGCGTGAGGAGTCCAGAGATGGGGTTGCCACCTTGAGCAGCGCGACCTCGAGGGTCAGCCGCGGATCGTCTCCCTCGCGCATCCCGGCGACCGCGCCGCTGAGGGCGTCAATCGCGCCCATCAGCTTGGCGTCGTCGATCGCCTCGGCCTGCCCGGCGAGTCGCTCGGGCTGGGCGACGGTGACCGTGAAGGAGTCGGGGACCTCGCCGGTCGCGCGGGCGACCAGGAGCTGGCGCAGATGGGCGATCAGGTCGCGGGCGAACTGGCCGGGGTCGCGCCCGGAGCGGGCGAGGCGCTCGACGGACTCGAGAGCCGCACGGGCGTCCCCCTCGGCGAGCGCGTCGGTGGTGTCGAAGAGAAGATCGGCGTCGGCGGCGCCGAGCATCTCAACGACCTCGTCGGTGGTCACGGTCTCGCCGCCGAAGGCGACCAATTGGTCGAGGGTTCCGAGTGCATCGCGGAAGCTGCCGGAGGCCGAGCGCGAGATCAGGGCGACGGAACCGTCGTCGATCTGGATCTTCTCGGCGGCGGAGACCCGCCGGACCACCTCGGCGATCTGCTCGAGCGAAGGCCGCTGGAAGTCGAAGCGCTGGCAGCGGTCGATGATGGTGGGCATCACCTTCTGGGGCTCGGTAGTCGCCAGGACGAAGGCGGTGTTGGGCGGCGGCTCCTCGAGCGTCTTCAGGAACGCGTTCCACGCCTCCTTGGTGAGCATGTGGGCCTCGTCGAGGATGTAGACCTTCCAGCGGCCGGCGGCCGGCGCGAAGCCGACCCGGTCGCGGAGCTCACGGATGTCGTCGACCGAGCGGTTCGAGGCGGCGTCCATCTCGATCACGTCGAGCGAGGTGCCCGCCGCGATCGTCTGGCAGGGCTCGCACTCACCGCACGGGGTCAGGGTCGGCCCCTGGACGCAGTTGAGCGAGCGGGCGAGGATCTTCGCCATCGATGTCTTGCCCGTCCCCCGCGAGCCGATGAACAGGTAGGCGTGGTGGACCCGGCCCTTCTCGACAGCGTTCGAGAGGGTGCGCACAATGTGCTCCTGACCGACAACCTCCGCGAAGCTCTGCGGGCGGTGACGGCGGTAAAGAGAGGTGGGTTGGGCCACGAATCGAGTCTATCCGTCGCCTAGGCTGACCCTCGATGGCCTACGACGAAGACCTCGCAGAGCGCGTCCGCGGGTTGGTCTCGGTTCGCGACAAGATCACGGAGAAGCGGATGTTCGGCAGCAACTGCTTCCTGGTGGGGGGCAACTTGGCGGTCTGCGTCCGCCAGGACGAGCTGCTCGTGCGCCTCGATCCCCCGGACGCCGAAAAGGCGATCACCGAAGAGGGAGTCCGAGTCGCCGAGATGGGACCACAGAAGCGGCAGATGAAGGGCTGGGTATTCGTGTCGGCCGAGCACCTTTCGGACGATGGCCTCTCCGACTGGGTCGATGCTGGCGCCGACTACGCCGCCTCGCTGCCATCGAAGTAGGCGGCAGAGACGCACCAGCCCGAGATTTCAAATCCGGCACAATTGCCTTTCAACCTGTAGGACCTGGTTGATCGTGCCGATGAGGGAGGTCGAGGTGCAGGGCGTCAGACACCTAGAGCAGTCTGAGGGCGAAGCCCCGGATGCCGAGCGCCTCCTGAAGGAGGTCGAGGCGGCGCGCCAAGACCTGGAGCTCCGGACGGCTGAGCTCGAGACCGCGCAGGCGCGTTTGAAGCAACTCGAGCACCGGCTGCGGCTGATTCATGAGAGCCGCCCCTATCGATTCGCGTTGAGGATGTGGCGCATCCGGGCGAAGATACGCGCCCCGCTTTCGCGCTCGCCCGCAGGAACTTCACCCGACCAGGAGGCGGCGGCAGCCGAAACGGTCCAACCGCCTCCGGCCCCGTATCAGGCGCCGGCCGCGGCTGGCTATTCGGAGGCAATCGCCGCGCAGGCCGAGGACGCAGATCCCGTCCCCATCGAGAACCCAGAGCCCGCCTCCGGCGGCGACGCAGAGCCCGTCTCCTATTGGGGCAGCCGCGGTGTCCGAGAGACTGACCCGGACCGGTCTGGCCCGTTGCGCGCCGTGATGCTGCTCGGGGGGCTGACCGAGCCGCAGCTCGACAGCGCGCTTCGTGAGCTGGCCCTGAACGGTGCGGCCGACGACGAGCCGCTCGTGATCACCGACTGCGACGCCCTCAGAACGCTCGACGGGTTCGGGTACCTGTACGAATACATTCCCCCGCGCGAGGATTGGGAGGGGCGCCTCGGGCGCGATGGCAACGAGTACGACGACTTCGTCGGTCGACGGCTCGTCTCGATCGCCGGCATGTACGGCGTGGCGGGCGTTCCCCCAACGAGGTGATCGTCCCGAGTTGACCTCCGTCCTCTTCATCACAAGCAATGGGGTCGGCATTGGCCACCTGACCCGTGCGATGGCCATTGCCCGCCGGCTGCCGGACGGGCTGACGCCGATCATGCTGACGATGTCCAAGGGGCTTCCGATCGCCCGTGAGCAAGGGTTCTACTGCGAGTACTTCCCGTCGAGTCAGGTGTCCGGCCTCGACAATCCGCAGTGGGCGACCGGCCTGGCGGCACGGATCGCGGCACTGATCGAGGAGCACGAACCGGCGGTGGTGGCCTTCGACGGGGTGTCGCCGTACGCCGGCCTGAGGAAGGCGCTGGCAGCTCATCCCGAGCCGGCCTCCATATGGATCAGAAGGGCGATGTGGCGCGCGGACAGAGGGGTGAAGCAACTCGAGTTCGCCGAAAGGTTCGACCGGGTGATAGAACCGGGCGAATTCGCTGCGGATGCCGACCAAGGACCGACGGTAGAGCGCCGCGACGAGGCCTTGACCGTCTCACCGATTCTCTTCTGCGACGAATCCGAGCTGCTTCCGCGTGGGCAGGCGGAAGCACAGCTCGGTCTCGATCCTGAGCGCCTGCATGTCCTGATTCAGCTGGGCGAGGTCCCCGAGCCCCAGCGGGACTTCATGCTGAGGAGCTGCGCCGCTCGCATCCTCCAGCATCCGGGGACCCAGGTGGCAATCCTGGAATCCGCGATCAGCGAGGACCTGGTCCTTCCCCCTTCAGTGGTCAAGCTCGCCGCCGTTTATCCGATCGCGCGTCTCTACCGGGCTTTCGACTTCGTGATCACCGCCGCCGGCTACAACTCCTACCACGAGCTGATCCGGTTCAAGGTGCCAGCCGCCTTCTTCCCCGCTCCGAAGATGACGGACGACCAACAGGCACGAGCTCGCTACGCAGAGACCGCCGGGGTCGGGGTGGAGGTGGGCCTGGACCCGACCCCCGCGGTGGAGACCCTGCTGGACGAGTCAAAGCGCGCACGAATGGCCAGCCGCGCCCACGAGATGAGCTTCGCGAATGGCGCACAGGAGGCTGCCGACGAGATCGCACGCCTTGCCTCCTCGCCAGATGTGGCCGGCGTCGCGACTCGTGACGGGCGGCTCAGCCTGAAGACGGTCACGGCCGAGCAGCTCAGCGTGATCGAGGGGATCGGAGCCGTCACCGCCGACCGCGTCATCGAATATCGCGACCGGGCCGCCGAGCTACCCACCGTCGACGACCTGCGCGAGGTTCGGGGCATCGGTCCGGCCACGCTCGAAGCGCTTCGGAGTCGACTGGGGCCTTGAGCCTGGCGACTGGTCCAGACCGATGAAGTCTCAGCACCTGGTAGTCACCCGCTACACGCTCAAAGGCTGGGCATACGAGGAGTTCTCGCCGGAGTGGCTCGAGGAGAGGATGCGCGTATTTCGCACCTACTGCGTCCCCTCGATGGCCCAGCAGGACGTTGACTTCAACTGGCTGATCCTCTGCGATGAAACGACCGACTCCGATTACGTGGAGAGCATTCGAGCGATCTCCAAGTCGGTTCCGGCGCTTAAGGTTGTCACCACCTCGAGGGACCGTGGGATCTGGTCACGCCATGCCGTCGCATCGGTACTCGATGACGACACCGACCTCTTGATCACAAGCCGCCTGGACAACGACGATGCCCTGCACGAAGGCGCGCTGCGCACGATGCACGAGTACATCGAGCCGTTCTCCCGGTCCTCTCACGATGCGTTCCTGGTTCGCTTTCCCCGGGGCTACAGGTACGAGGAATCGAGCGGGCGGATGTTCAGCTCCTACTGGATGGACAGCCCATTCATCACACTGTTCGAGAAGCTCGACGAGGACAGGAAGAACCTCCGGAACGTCTACTTCGCCCAGCACCCGAAGATTCACCTCGAAGTCGCCACTCACCTCGAGGAGTCGATTCCGGCCTGGTTGCAGGTCATCCACGGTCGAGCGCAGAGCACCAACCCGGAGGCGCTGGCTGGCGTTGCCCTGACCGGAGGCAACCGCCGGTCCGTGGTCAGCGGCGAAACTGACATCGAGGTGGACCCCGCGGGGGTCGGACCCGCCTTCGGGCTGGATCTGTGGGAGAGATGAACTTTCAGCACCTGGTCATCACCCGCCTCACCATCAAGCTGTTCTATGAGGCGTTCTCACCGCAATGGCTCGAGGAGCGGCTCCGGCTCTTCCGCACCTACTGCGTCCCCTCGATGGCCGAGCAGACGAGTGACGAGTACGAGTGGCTCATCCTCTGCGACGAGTCCACGGACCCGGGTTTCTTAAGGGGGGTTGAGGAGAGCCGTTCCCTGGTGCCTCAACTCCGCATGGTGTACACGTCGAAGGAGCGCGACGTCCACATTCCGGACGCCCTGGGCTCCCTGATCCAGCCCGACACCGAACTGCTGGTCACTACCAGGCTGGATGGCGACGACTCCCTCCACGCTGAGACGATCGCCGCCGTCCAGGGCTATGTGGGCGCCTTCGCGCGGTCTTCGAATCAGAGCTGGGTGCTCGACTTTCCTCTCGGCTACCGGTACGACGAGCCCAATCAGCGCCTCTACGAGGTGTTCTGGATGTACAGCCCATTCGCATCGCTGTTCGAGAAGCTCCGCCCCGGCAAGAGGTTTCGGAACGTCTATCGCAACCACCACCGGCTTCACCTCTTCAGCCCGGCCCACTTCGACCTCTCGATCCCCGCGTGGCTCCAAATCATTCACGGGCGTGCTGAGCAACGATCCGGAACGGCAATCGAGGCCGGAAACCGTGACTCAGCGATCCGGGCCACGGACGTCGAGGTCAATCCCGCCGAGGTGGGGAACATGTTCGGCATCGACCTGGCGGAGAGGACCGCCCGGCCGGGTTAGATCTCGGCGGCCACAGGCCGGATCAGGATCCCGCCGTCGCCGGCGTCGGCGTCGCCGGCGGAACCAATCGGAAGCGTGCCGCCGAGGCAATCGTCGCCAGACGGTGGGAGTAGGTGTGGGCGTGAAGGATCGCCTTCCTCGCCAAATCCGACATCTCGCCCCAGTCCTCTTCGGACCCAAGCATCCGCTCGATCCCCTCGTTGGCTTCGTCACGATCCTTCGTGACCAGGGCGGAGTAGCGAAACATACGCCGGATCCCCGCGTGGTTTGGCGCGATCACGACGCTCCCCGCGGCCAGCGCCTCCATTGTGAGCTGAGGCACCACCAGGCGCCCGATGTTCGCCGGGTCGAAGCCGACCACCATGCGGCTGTCAGCGAATGCCTCCACCGCCTTTGACGCGGAAGGCACCGGTTTGACAAACGACGAGTAGCGCTCGGGGAGTGCGTCATTGCTCCCGGCGCGCTCGGACCGGAAGATAACGAGGCCATGGTCGGCTGCGGCGTCGAGAATCGCCTCCAGCTCCTCCCGGAACCTCCCCGTGAAGCCCTCCGGCCATCGTTCGAGGAAGACGACCTGGTCCGAGCGGTCGCCGAACCCGGGCACTGAGTCGGGCACAGTCTGCGCCGCGAGCGGGAGTTGCATCGGCCGCCGACCCTTGAGTCGCTCGGTCACCGGCTCTCCTGCCTCGGGATCGGCCACGAAGAGGTGCTCCACCATGCGCATCAAGATGGTGGGCGTCTTGATCCGGCGTCTGAGCGCCGTCTCCCAGAGCGCCGTCGAGACGCCCTGCCGCTCAGCCCAGGCGATCAGCTCCGCCGCGCGTTCGACCTTCTCGTCAGCGAGCGGACCCCCGCCGCCGGCGTGCGTCCGAAGCCCTGACGACTCGATGAGCAGCAGGTGGGGCAGCTCCTCGGAGCTCCAGTCCTGGTCCAGGACGTCGAGCGCGCTGCACGCGGCGCTGATGCACTCGAAGTGGGCGCTGCCGGCCACCGTCGCGACGCGCAAGTCCGCAACCGCTTCGGGGGCGTTGCCGTCAGATGTCTGCACACGTGGCGCCAGAGAGTGATCATACGTCCACACCCAGAAACGCCGATGTGTTCATTCCAGGCGATCTTTACCCTGTCCGCGATGTCTCGCACTCTCGGCAGGGGAGCGGTCATGCTGGCGTTGGCCGTCTCCTTCTTCGCAGCTTGGACTGCGCGCGCTCAAGCCTGCGCCCCGCTCGCCTGCTCGGAGATCCGGGTCGATCTTCCCTACACGCTCGACTTCAGCTCAGATCAGGGCAAGATCCAGGATGCGAACGGCGTCGGCACGGGATTCACCTATGTCGATCCGCCAAGCAGCGGCACCGGGTACATCCCCGCCAACTTACAAGTCGACCAGGCGGCCGGCGTGCTGAACGTGACCACCACCGCCGGACTTGCCTTCAAGGCTGGGAACTCCCAGGACAACGCGCTCGGCGTGGGGGTCGACGCCCCCAGCCAGGTGACCAGAATCGAGACGACCTTGGACTCGATGCCTGCTGCCAGCAACAACAACGAGCAGGCGGGGCTCTGGTTCGGCAACGACCAGGACAACTACCTGAAGCTGGTGACGATCGACACTCCGGCCGGCACGCGGATCCAGTTCCTGATGGAGGTGAACGGCCAGTCCGTCGATAACCAGCAGAGCCCCTTCGTCGACCTGGACGGCCACAACCTCTCCCTCAGCCTGGTTGCCGACCCAACCACCCAGCGCGTGGCGGCCACCTACCAGATCGATTCCGGCGCTCCGGTCTCCTTTGAGCAGGATCAGGCGCCAGGTGAATTCTTCTCGTTCGACGCCGCGCGAATCGACCCGAACATCGGGACTGACACCTTCACTGGCATCCTCGCCAGCCATCGGGGGGCGACCACTCCGCTCGTCTACCACTTCAATCGTTTCTCGGTGGTCAAGCAGGCCGATGTCGGTCCGCCTCCGGGTGACCTGCTCAGGGACGGCATCGCCTTCAAGTCCAGCTCCTTCCCGATCGACTTCCCAACCTCCATGGCGATGGGACCCGACGGACGGCTCTACGTCTCGGAGCTTTTTGGCACCATCCATGCGCTCACCCTGAATGACGACAAGCAGGTGATCGATGACCAGGTGATCACCACCTTGGGCGAGCGATTCACGCTCGGCTTGACCGTCGATCCCGAATCGACGCCGAGCAACGTCATCCTCTGGGTGGCGCACTCGAGCCCCTCGATCGACAATGGAGTGCCCAATTCGGGCATCGTCTCGCGCCTCTCCGGTCCCGGCTTCGCGACGCGGGAGGACGTGATCACCGGGCTCCCGCGAGCAGTGGCGAATCATGGGACCAACGCCCTGCATTTCGGGCCCGACGGCAAGCTCTATATCGCACAGGGAGGCAACACCGGGGCCGGGGGGCCGAACCAGATCCCCGGCTCGGAGTTCGGCGACATGCAGGAGCAGCCTCTGTCAGCGGCTCTGCTTGTCGCCGACGTACGCAATCCAGGGTTTGACGGGTCGTGCGACAACCCGAGCGACATCTTCGGGCCCCCTCCCTGCGACGTGCAGACCTATGCAACCGGGATGCGCAACACCTACGACTTCGTCTTCCATTCCAACGGGCAGATCTACGGAGCCGACAACTCGGTCGGGACGCAATCGACCTTCCCCCCCTCTCCCACACCGCCATGCCTCGGCTTTTCGAACCCGGCCCAGTGGGACGCCAACCCTCCCGGCGATGGGGTGGATCCCCTCCACGATCCACTCAACCGGCTGGTCGAGGGCGGTTACTACGGACACCCCAACCCGTCTCGTAACCAGTGCGTCTTCTTTGACGGGCGGTTCCAGGGCGTCCCGCCACTGCCGAACTACCATCCGCCCCTCTACGACCTCGGCGATCACCGCTCGGCGGACGGGATCATCGAATACGCGTCCGACACCTTCTGCGGCTCGCTGAAGGGCGACCTGCTGCTCGCGAACTATGGGATCGGCGACGACATCACCCGGGTCGAGCTGAGCGACGACGGTACAGCTGTCACCCGCTCAGACAGCCTCCTGGGCGGCTTCAACGACCCCGTCCCGCTCGCCCAGGATCAGGACGGGACGATCTTCGTCGGCGAGTTCGGCGCCGGCCAGGTGACGGCGCTGTCCCCGGTCAACATCGGCTGCTGGGCGGACCGCGCCCCCCTGCCGGCGGAACTGCTCGACGCCGGGGGAGCCGCTCTCGGCGGCAAGCTCTACCTGGTTGCCGGCGAGGCCGACGCCGGTCATCTATCCACGCTGTGGATCTACGACCCGGCCACAGACTCCTGGAGCTCGGGGCCGCCCCTGCCGGGACCGGCGGTGGAGAACCCGGCCGTGGCGGTGGACGGCGGAAAGCTCTACGTCTTCGGCGGGTCGACCCATTCGTTCTCGGGCGCCCAGAGCAACGCCGCGGTCTTCGACCCCACCACCAACAGCTGGACCAGCCTCCCGCCGATGGCGACCGCTCGCGGCGGAGCGATGGCAAAGGCGATCGATGGGAAGATCTACGTGGCCGGCGGGCTCGGAGCGGACGGTGCATCGCTGGATTCCGTCGAGGTCTTCGATCCCGCCGCCGCTGGCGGCGTGGGTGCCTGGAGCAGCGCGGCCGCGATGGGCACTCGCACCGACAACGCCGGCTCGGCCGTTCTCGACGGAAAGCTCTACGTGTTCGGAGGCGGCACCCGGAACTCGGACGGGAGCTATGTCGACCGAACCCTGGATACGGTCGAGATGTACGACCCCGGCACCGATAGCTGGGCCGGTCGCGCCCCGATGCCCACCGGCCGCCAGTCGGTGATCGTGGGGACCTTGAACGGCCGCGCCCAGGTGATGGGCGGCGAGGTCAACCCGGCCGCGCCCGGCACGTTCGCCGCCAACGAGGAGTACGACCCGCTGACGGACAGTTGGCGCGGTCTGCACTCCGTGCCGACGCCCCGGCACGGCGCGACGGCGGCCACGATCGGCGACGTGATCTACGTCGTCGGGGGCGGACCGGAGTCTCTGACCTCGTTCTCCGGGGTCAACGAGGCCTTCTCGTTCAAGCCCTTCTCGGGTCCCCCGCCCCCGCCTCCGCCTCCGCCTCCGCCCCCGCCCCCGCCTCCGCCCCCGCCCCCGCAATCTCCGGCGGCCGGTCAGCCGGCGGGAACCGGCAGTGGTCCGCCCTGCGGGGCCCTCCGCAAGAAGCTGAAGAGGGCAGAGAGGCGAGGTAATAAGGCCAAGGTGCGCCACTTCCACCGGAAGCTGCGCCGCCTGGCCTGCTAGCCGAGCAGCTGACGCGCCGCCTGCCCAGGCTGCTCCGATTTCGGTGACGGTAGAGACAGGAGCTCGTCCCAGATGGGCATGACCTCCTCGAAGCTCCAGCGCTGGACGAACTCACCGGCCCGGCGCTGTTCCGCCGCCAGGAGCTCGTGCTCGGTCAACTTCAGGACGGCAGCCGCCGCAGCCTCGGGGGTCTGATGGACCCAGCGCCCGGTGTACTGCTCCACGGCGCCGGGGCGCTCCAGAATGATGGGAACACAGCCGGAGGCCATCCCCTCGGCAACCGCGACCTGGTGGCCTTCGTGTTCGCTGGTCGAGAGGATGAAGCCGGCCTTTTGGAGGAAGCCTCCAATGCCCTCCCTGTAAGGCTCGAACGACACTGCCCTGCGCAGCACGGACGAGGCGCGAATCCTGCGGAGCTGCTCCTCGAAGTAGCTTCGCTCGTCTGGGCGCGCCCATAGCCATTCGTATTCCCAGGGGGGCCGGCCCTTGAGCAACAGGCGGAATCTGCCGTCCTCGCCTCGCAATTGCTCGATCAGATCGAGGGCGCGGTCCAGCCGCTTGCGCGCCGGCACGTAGCCCACCAGGGCCAGGTTGAAGGAGCTCCAGGCGAACTTGGGACGTCGCAGCGCCTTGACATCGATGGCGTTGGGGACGACCATCAGCTTCTCCTCGGGCCATCCGTAGCGCTCGGCGGCCTCGTCGAGCAGGTGACGCCCTACGAAGACGATTCGGTGCACACGATCGACGTCTACGGAGGGAGGGAAGTCGGTCTCGCGCTCCTGCCTGTGAAAGCGGACGACCAGCCGCGGCTTCGCGTCGAGGTTTCTGCTGTACCAGACCGAGTTGCCCAGGCACCATTCGCAGAAAACGGTGTCGGACCACCTACCCAGCCGGCCGCTGACCGATTTGTCCGTTTGATCGTGCCCCGGCCAAAGATCCAGGCGCACGCGGGCCCCGCTGGCCTCCGCGTGCGCGGGAATCGGGCCCAGGAACCTGAGATCGTGTCCGGCGATCACCAGGTGAAGCCTGGAGTCGGTCCTCGAGGATCGAGAGTACGTCCCGACCAGATCCCGCAGTTCCGGTGCGAGTCGAGCAGCGACGCGATCAAAGCTGTAATCGCGGCTGACGCTTAGACAGCGCTCGGCCGCCGAGGCGCGGAGAGAAGGGTCCTCCGCGAGCTGGGCAAGCATCTGCAGGACCTCGCCGGGGTCGGTTGCGAACAGTGGATAGTCGGGACCCAACAGCTGGTCATAGACCGGCGTGCGATTGAGGATCACCGCGCAGCCCGCTGCGCCGTACTCGAGGAGCTTCGTCGCGAGCTCCTTGTCCATCATCGGGTGACGGACCGAGAGGGCAACGTCGGCTTCGCGCATCAGCCCGAAGGCCCTGTCCCGCGACAGTCCCCCGTGCCAGACGAGGTTCTCGGTCTCGTTCAGGGCGGCCTCGGCAGCGGGCTTGAAGGCGGGATCGTCGGGCGGGTTATGGACCTTGTCCCCGACCACGTGCAGCTCCGCCTCGGGATGGCTCCGCCGCAGGCGGCGAAAGGTCTCCACCATCTCCAGGAAGTAGTACTCGGGGGCGAACTTGCCGGCGTAGAGCAGCTTCAGGGATCCCACGCCTGCGCGTTCAGGCGGCACCGTCGGCGGCGCAGGGATCATCGGGGGCAGCAGGATCACCTTGTCGCGGTGCTCAGCAGCAGCAGCCGCGGCCATCGCCTTGATCGTGTCGGTCTGGCAGAGGATGCGCTCGCAGGAGGGCGCGATCAGCCGCAGGTGCTCGACCTCGCCCCCCGGTTCGTAGTCGTGCGGTGGCAGGTAATAGACCCAGAGCCGCCCTGCGAAGGAGTCGGTTCCGCAGATCTGCTCGCTGACCGCCCTGCCGCGCAGCAGCACCAGGTCGAAACCCTGCTGGGCGTCGAGGGACTGCAGGCAGTCGATCGCCTCGGCCGCGCCGAGTGGGCCCCCGTGGCCGAGAGAGTCGGGCTCGACCAGCTCGATCCGGGGGTGAATACGCAGGGGAGCCGTCAGCACGTCGCGCTCCTCGGCCGTTCGCAGCAGCAGGGTGACCCGCACCCAGGGCAGGGTCGTAAGCATTTGTGCCACCGACTGCACCCACACCGAGGAACCGTCGATCAGGTTCATGTTGACCTCGCCATACAGCGCGACGCGGACCGTGCGGCGGGCCTTCACCTGGGCCTCTGGCTCGCCCGCAAGTTGCAGCGGGTTCATCGTCCTAACCCGCGTAAGCAGACTCGACGACCCGGGATGCGGCCCGGGGCGGCAGCCCGAGGGCAGGATCGGCCCGGAAGTTCGTCGCGCTCCCCGAGAAAAAGCGAATGCCGTGGCGTGACCAGTCGCGCAGGGTCTCGCCCGCACCGGGCATGCGATCCGGCCAGCCCCGGTTGACGACGAGCTTGCGGCTTGCGATCGCCGAGTGAGGGTGTACGGAGTCGACGTACGAGAGCTCCAGGTCATCCTGGGTGGAGGCCGCATCCGAGATCACGTCGAAGGCGGCGCTCCCGATCACGTCGGCCTCCGCGAAACGCGTGCAGACGAGCAGGTCCATGAAGTGGTACTCGCCGTAATGGTGCGCCGGGTCGACGATCCCGACCCAGGGCGACGAGGCGAGCGAGGCGAGCTCCCTGAACCGTTTGGTTCGCTCTCCGCCCTGGTCCTGCTGCACGACCTGAACCCGGACGTCGCTGCGGGCATCGGAGAGCTCGTGGAGGTCGCCGGCCACGGATGTCTCCAGGCCCAGGCCGATCAGGAACTCCCCTGGTACCGATCTCTGCGAAGAGATCGCGGCCACCAGGTCACTGACCTTGCGCGCCTGATCCGCGTCGTCGATCAGCGCGAGCGCTGCGATCCCGTCGCCGAGTGCGGCCGACACGGAATACCCCATCGTCTGACCGATCAGCGCCAGGCGCTGCCTGTAGGTGTGCTCCGTCATCACCAGGCGCCTGGCCGGCACGACGATCTCCCGCCGATAGTCGTCGTCGTGAATCAGATGGGTGAGCGCCTCGGTCGCCTGATCGGGCGTCGTCACCGCGGGGACCAGCTCGCCGAAGGTCCTCTCGACGCCCTCGCTCTCGGTGGTGAGGACCGCCGCATCGCAGGCGAGCAGCTCGAAGACCCTGCGCGAGAACATCGTCGGTGAGTCGACCACGGAGTTCACGTTGAGGAAGACCTTGTGGCTCTTGTATGCGCGCACCACCTCCGAATAGGGGAGCGAGCCCCTGACGTGAGGGAGGAAGCGCTCGGGGAAGCCGAACGTATCGTTGTCCCAGTCGAACGTGCGGTCATAGATGACGAGCCCGAAGGGGCGGGCCGCATCCAGCAGCATCTCCAGGCTCTGCCGCCGGTCCAGGTGGCGGTTCCTGTAGTAGGTGCCGGCGAAACAGGGCGAATCGCTGCGCTTCTGGTCGATCGAGATTGGGTTGTGCGTGCGTGGCTGGGCCGCAAACTGCAGGGCCCTGACCGGACCGGTTCCCTCCCGTTGAAGCTGCTCGTAGCGGGGCACGCAATTGCCGTCCGTCGTGAAGACGTAGTCGAAGAGCGCGGCGGCCTCCTTGAAACGGTCGAAGTGAATCGGGTCCTCCTTACCCCAGAACGCAGTCGGGATGTCCCGCTGCCTGCACCAGTCGACCAGCGCTCTCAGCTTCGGCAGTCCGCGAACATCGGCGCGCGGATAGCTCCCCACCTGGTAACGCCAGGACTCACCGTTGCCGCGCCATGCGGACTCCACCAGCAGCAGATGGGGCTGGTGCTCCTCCAGGCGTTCCTGCCAGTCCTCCGAATCGAAGGTCAGGAGGTCGCACTCCGGGCGGAAGCAGTTCGCTGACATCTCGTCGAGCACGGCCGCCACCCGCAGGTCGCGGGGGTCCGTCGGTTCCGATGTCGACCGCTCGGGCTTGACACGCACCTCCCCGTCGCCCTCTGCCGCGGATCGCCCCTCGCTGTCGCCGAGCTCGGGCGCCCTCGCCGGAGCCAACCCCTTCGCTGGGGCGGACGGCTCCGCGGGGGCCGACGGCCCAGGCCCCGTCACCGGCCCGAGCTCCTGCCGGCGGGATCGCCGGATCGGGTGACGCACGGCGGCACTGACTCGCCACAGAACCCGCATCAGCCTGTATGACCGACTCGACTGCAGCGCCTCGACCCGCCGTAGCAGCCGGTCGTGTTCATCCTTCTGCTTGCGCGCCTTCTTGTCGCGGCTGGTCAGCTGTTGTTTGAGGGTTGCGACCCGCGCCCCCTGCTCGGCCAGCTCGGTTTCCAGTGAGTCAAGCCGGTTGACCTTCTCCTCCAGCTGCTGGGAGCGGAGGTCGCGATCCGCGACTGCCGCCTCGGCGTCTCGGGCTCGCCACTTCAGCTCTTCCACGCGCTCCTTCTGCTCGGCCAGCCGCGCCTGCAACGCCTCGCGTTCCGCGCCCAATCGGGCGATCTGCTCGCGGTGGCCGACGATCAACTCGTTCAGGTCGCGCTCGCGTGCCTCCAACACGGCGAGTCGGTGGGCGAGCGCGAAGGCCCGATCGTCGCGAGCCACAGCCGCCTCGCCCGCGTGGCCGCCCTCGCTCACGTCGCCTGACTCGCGAGTCGGCGCCCCTGTCCTTGAAGTCTCATTGCCGCGATCGTCGCTCACGGGTCAGCCCTCTTCCCCACAGGCAGACTAGCCGAGCAGGGGGACCAAGGCCGACCGAATTCCGTCAGCTGCAACAGCCGGATTGTGGTGGGCGACCAGATGGGCTCGGGCGTTCGACCCCAGTTGCTCCCGCGCCACGGCGTCGCCCGCGAGCTGAAGGATCGCCGTCGCCAATGCCTGTTCGGAGCCGGCGGGGACGAGCAGGCCCCCGCGGGCCTGCGTCAAGGGTTCGGCGAGCGCGGGCAGATCGCTCGCGATCACGGGAACACCCATCGCCATCGCCTCGAACGGCTTCAGCGGCGTGACCGTGCGACACACCTCGAGGTCGCGACGCGGGAGAGCGAAGGCTTGCAGCAGGGCATAGTGCTCGACCACGCGCTCCTGGGCGACGCGCCCGGTGAACACAACGGCGTCCTCGATCCCAAGCTCGCCCGCCAGACTCTGGAGACCGGCCCTGGCGGGCCCGTCTCCGACGACCAGCGCTCTAACGTCTTCGTCGGCACGCGCCCGCGCCACGGCCCGCAGCAGATCGTCGATCCCCTCGTAGTCGGTGAGCGACGTGACCGAGCCGACCACGAAGCCTCGATCGAGGCCGTAGGAGCGCGCCAGCGCCTCGTCGGGCGCCCGCGGCGAGTACCGGTGCGTGTCGACGACGTGCGGCACGACGGCGACCTTGCCGGCATCGACCCCCCGGCTGACGAGCTCCGCCTTCATCGTCTCGCTGAGGGTGATCACCGCCTCGGCTGCGGTGGCGCAACCGGTTTCGGCCTCCCGTCGCAGGCGATAGAGTTCGCTCTCGGCCCCGCCCAAACGGGCCGCCCAGGTCATCTCGGGAAAGCCGCGGACGTCGTAGACGAAGGGGATCTCCGCTGCGGAGCAGAGCGCCCGCCCCACCGATCCGTTCAGGCTCGGGGTGCCGGCCATCAGCAGCCCCGGGCGAATCCTCTGAACCAGCTCGAGCAGGCTCTCGGCATTCGCCGTGGCCAGGCGGTCCCGAGGGATCTGGCTGTACTGGCGAAGACCGGGGAAGTTGAAACGATGGTGGACGACTCCGTAGACGCTCTCCACCGGAGAGAAGTCCACGATCCCGCGGCTCGCCGGAAACCCGAGCCTGGTGGCCGCAACCGGCTCCAGGCCCGCCGCGGTCAGGGCCCCGAGAACGTCGCGGGACCGGTAGGCGTAGCCCGACGGCATCTGCGGCATCGAGACCTCGAGGAGGTAGAGCACGCCTCGTCCAGCACCACGATCCGAGCGCCGGATCGCCGGCAGACGCGGGGCCCAGCCGCTTTGGAGCTGGCGAAGCAGGCCGCTCAACCTGCTCGCCTGAGCTCCCGCACCCGACTTCTCCGCAAGCTCGCGCGCGCGTGACGGCTCGCCGGCACGCTCCAGCGCCAGCGCGGCAGCCTGCTGGGCTGGGCTCCCCCGCGGCGCCACCTCCGCGGCAGCGGCCGCGAGCCGCCTGCCGCCCGCGAGGTCCCCGCAGGCGAGGCCGACGAGGGCCGCCTGAGCAAGCGCATCGGGAGCCGACTCTCCGCCCCGCTCCCCGACCGCGCGCAGCGCGTCCCCCGCCTTGCGCGCCTCCACATGCTTGCCGAGCCGGGCGAACTCCAGCCCCGCCTCTCCCAGCACCCGCGGGTGCGCGTCGCCGAGCTGGTCGACCAGCGGAGTCAGCACCCGACCGGCGTCGCTCTCCGAGCCCGCTTCACGCATCGCTCGGGCCAGGTAGAGTGCGTACCTGCCGTTCTCGGGGTCCCGCCGCCGGGCGGAGCCCAGGGCCAGGACCGCCTCCGGGCGGCGGCCCGCGGCCCGAAGCAACCGACCGCGCAGATAGGCCGCCAGTGCGGCGGGGTGGCGCAGGTCGCCCGGCCGAGCAACGTTGCCGAGAGCCGGCCGCAACGACATGCTTCTCGTGAGCACCCCGCCGCGCCCCTGCGGGCCAGGAGCGGGAGAAAGGCGAGGGAGCCGGTCATAGACGGCGGCGAGAACGGCCGCACCGTCGACCCCGACGTCGGAGGCCGGGACCAAAGGAGGCAGGTCGGGAAGCCCGAGGGCTGATCTGACCTGTTGCGCCTGGCGCTCGTCTGCCACCAGCACCGCCCCGCCGCGTGCACCGAGCGGCCCGGCGCGAGCCAGACGCCGGTGCCGGCCACCGCCGACTCTGGCGCCGGACGGGACGTCAAGGACGAGCGCAGCGCCCGTCAGACGCGAGGCCAGACCCGCGAGGCGCCAGGAGCCCGGGCCGCATGCATGAACGACATCGGGCGAATCGCGCATCACCCGGTAGAGGGTCGACGGGGCTCCCGTCACGGACCGCAAGGTGATCCTGTGCCCCGCCCTCTCCAAGCTCGTCCCGATGCGACTCGCCCTGGACCTCGCCCCCTCGGTCGGGCTGAAGATGATCGAGGCCCTCAGTCCTCGACCTCCAGGTAGCGCAGACCGGCGTCGTCGCCGCGCCGCTCGAAGCTGAGCTTGTGGCGCATGGCCCCGGTTCGCCAGGTCAGCTCGCCCTCCAGCCCGTCCCGACTCAGGCGATTGCCGCCCGTCTCGGCCTCCGGCGCCTCTTCGCCCAGCAGCAGGAGCGTCGCGAAGATCGCCTCGGGGACGCCGCCCGCCAGATAGGCGGTGGTGGCGGCCGGAAGCATCTCGTAGGCCCCCCGCGAGACGAACCCAAGCAGCTCCGGCTCACGCTGGCCCACCACCAGCGGGGCGCGGTCGGCCTTGACCAGGGGCAGCAGGTGGAGGCGATCGGATCTCTTCGGAAGCTCGAGCTCGACTCGCGCCCCATGCTCGGTGCCGGTCAGCTCCGGCGCGAAGTGAAAGCGCTGGCTGTAGTCGTGGGAGTCGCCCTCGACGTCCTGGAGCGCATCGACGACGACCAGCCAGTGCCCGGGGCGGAAGACGAGCAGGCGGCGGTGCTCGACCGTCTCGTGGAATCGAGCACAGCACTCGCTCCACATCAGCTCCCCCTGCTCGCCCCAGCCGATCAGGCCGGAGCCATAAGGCTCCACATTGCGCCGCGGGTGGCTGAGGCCGTCGATCTCGACCGTGTTGTGGGCTCGGGTCGTCTCCACGTAGACCCGGTTGGGATCGGAGTACATGAACCCCTGGCGCGCGAGCTCGGATTTCGGCTTGGTCTGGCCGAGGTAGCCATAGCGCCCGGAATCGGCGACCAGCTCCATCCCCCGGTCGTACCAGACGAACGAGAAGTCATCGGCATGCTTGTGCGCATGCGAGTGGAAGGCCGCGATCTGGATCAGGTAGGAGCAGTCGGCGAAGTCATCGAGACCCTTTGGCCAGCGATCGCGCATGACGACGTAACCGGAGGTCGGGTAGGCCTGAAGGCGGTTTTTTGGTGGCGAGCCCGACTCCCCACCGGTCGCGACGAAGCGGAGCGCGTCGTTGGCCGAGGTTGCGAACGGCTCCTGGTGAACGAGTCGATACGAGGTGTCACCGATCATCGGGATGCAGCGGTTCGGCATCGCAAACCATGCGAGCACCTCCTCGGCGCGGCCGGCGAGCTCCCTGATCTCCGCCTGCTCGATCAGGTCGCAAGCGAGCAGACGCTCGAGTGTGTCGAGCAAGAGATAGTGATAGCCGGGCGAGTGCTCGCGGTGGACGCCGTCCTCGGCGAACTGGCCGCGGACCATGCGCCCCAGCCGCTCCTGCCCCTGCTCGAGCGCCTCGCCCATCGTGGGAAGCTCCGGGAAGCGGCGCGCCAGGGCGACCTGCCCGGCCGCCTGATAGAGGCCGTGGTTGTTGTGCCCTCTGAATCCTTCCTCTGGCTCGAGCGCCTGGGAGTGCACCACCGCCGCATGCGCCAGCGCGGCGATTGACTCGTCGTCAACCTCGGGATCGCGGCTGACGACATCCAGCAGGTAGCCGAGCCGGTAGGCCCGCAGGCCGATCGCCATGTCGTACCAGGCGAAGTCGCCGTCGACGCTCGGGCTCGGGTACTGCCCGATCCAGTCCAGAGCGAGCCCCAGGCAGTAGTCGATGTAGCGCTGCTCGCCCAGATGCTGGTGGGCCGAGAGCACCAGTGACATCGGCTCCCAGGCCTGCAGGTGAAACTGCCAGCTTCGGTTCGACGCGCACAGCTCGGCCCAGGCGACCGGGGGCTGAACCAGGACCCGCGGAAGGCCGCCGCGCTTCCAGCCCTCGGTCAGGGTCCGCTCGACCTCTTCCACATACCTGTCGGCCCAGCGATCGCTCGAAAGCAGCGCTTCATACTCGCCCAGCGGCCGCTGCAAGCGGCCGGCGCGGAACACCTCCACCTCGAACTCGCCGAGAGTCGAGGTCCCGGAACGACGGAACAGGCCCATTCGCGGCGAGGTTAACGGACGCCTGTAGCCTTTCTTCCCCGCGATGGGCGCCAATCAGGCAGCTGAGAGCAAGGAGTCATCTGCGTCGGCGGTGGATGATCGGAGCCGCTTCGATCTGGACGTGTTCGAGCAGCTGGTCGCCGACTACGAGCAACGGCCGCTGCACAAGCCGGTCAGGCGCGACCAGAAGAGCCAGAAGCAGAAGGCCGAGGCGCGAATCCAGACGATCCAGAGGCAGCTTGGGCTGGACTTCAGCGGCAAGGTCGTCCTCGATCTTGGCTGCGGGCACGGCTGGCTGCCGGCCCTTCTGCCAGAGCTTGGCGGCGCTCGGCAGGCGATCGGGGTCGACCCCAGGCGCTACGAGACCTGGGCCGAGCACACCGACCCGCGGGTCGAGCTGATCGAGGGGGACATGTCGTCTGAGGATGTGGTCGACGGGGAGAGCGTCGACTCAGTGATCTCGGGCTCGGTACTGGAGCACGTCGCGCGCCCGATCGAGATGCTCGCCGCCATCCACCGGGTTCTGGTACCCGGAGGACGCGCCTGGCTCAAATTCAATCTGCATCGGGGTCCCTCCGCGTCTCACCGCTACAACGAAGTTCCCTTCCCCTGGCCGCATCTCCTCTTCGACGACGCGGTCTGCAGGGCCTACTACAAGCGGGCACACGGGCGTGGCAACGTCCCCTTCGCCTGGGTCAATCGGATGACGGTCGGCGGTTACGTGCAGACAGTGCAGGAGGTCGGCTTCCAGATCGTCCAGCTGAAGCGCCAGGTGGTGCCGATCGACGTTGAGTTCTACCTGCGCTTCGAAGACGTGCTCGGCCGCTATCCGGCGCTCGACCTCGAGACCGACTTCGCAACCCTGGTGCTCGAGAAGAAAGGCACAGGATGGAGGCGCAGGGGACGAGCGTCGCGCGACCCGACCCAGCTGGGCTACCTGGAGCGGCAGCGGGTGCTGGACGAGTCGGTAGCCGCCCAGCGGGCCGCCAGCTAGAGCAGGTCGACCTGCCAGCGAAGGATGCCACCGGGGCGATCGAAGACGTCCTTCTCGCTGCGATGCGAATAGAAGACACCGTCCAGGGCTGCCCGGCTGGCACGCGAGTAGGTGAAGCCGGAGCCGTCATCTCGGAAGATCGCGGGGCGGAAGAGCTCGGTCGAGAGATCGAAGTCCGTTTTGCTGATCAGGAACACCTGTGGGTTGCCGATCCGGCTCACATGCTTGGCCTCCGTCGTCGCGATCAGCGCCTCGCCGACGTCGGTGAGCGTGCGAACGGGGTTGCCTGCCCATCCGACCACCCTCGGGTCGAGCCGCTCCCCCTTCGGGCTGGCGAAGAAGCGGGCACCGGTTCGTCGAGCGAGCAGGTCCTCCAGCTCGCCTGACGCCCCGCCGAGCCAGTCGTCCGCCCCCCAGAAGAGCTCGTCCTTGGTGATGAACACATCTGTCTGGCGGTGGCAAGCCTGCGCCATACGCTGGTAGGGGCCGAGGTCGACATCCGGCTCGGGATTCGTCGCTTCCCTCCAGCTCATTCCATCGTCCGGGGAGCGCCAGACGCGACACTCGTTCTGGCGGTCTCCTGAGCTGAGCCACCAGACACTCGTCTCGTACGGATCGGGGACGAGGGTGTGGAAGTGCCTGATCTCGGGCCAGTCCTTCTCGAAGCTGATGCTCCAGGTCTCGCCGTCGTCGGTGGACCGGTAGACGCGGCTACTCATCGGCGGCTCGTCATCGGGGCCCAGCTCCTCGCCGCGACCGATCCGATACTTGTTGACGTTGTCGGGGTACTCGGCGAACATGATCACCCCGTTTCTCTCGCCGATCGCCCCGCGTGCGTGCCAGCTCGATCGGGCCAGCTCTTGGCGATCGAGCAGGGTCCAGTCACGGGAGAAGCGCAGCAGCACCGGGCTCTGCCCCTGATCGGCGAGGGCGTGCAACAGATGAGTTCCATGCGAGGTGGTGAAGCAGCTTCGGGTGTTCAGCCCCTTGACCGCCGGCAGCGAGACGTGGTGCCAGTCGAAGCCGTTGTCCTCGGAGACGGCAACGCCGTCCGAATAAGTGGCGATCACCGTGGGAGTGGCCTTTTGTCCCACCTCGTCCCAGACGTGCTCTCCGAAGCGGCCGGTCCTGGCATCGCTGGGAAGAGTGAGACGGATAACCACCCGCGAGAAGCCAAAGGCGGGGTCGACGGGCACCGAGTGGACCAGCTCGTCCGCGGGCCGCTTGAGCGGAGTCAGCATCTTGGGCGGGTCGTGTCCCGCCCCCGGCCGGTGTCGCGACCGCCGCAGGCGCAGCGGCACGGAGGTCGCGGTGCGACCCAAGCTGCGCAACCGCCGCGAGCCGGCCGTCCATGCGGCGGCGGCAAGGCCCCCCGGTCTGCGGCCGACGAACCATTCGTTGACCTGGCCGGCGGGCACGTCCTCGACGTAGACGTGCATCGGCTCGAAGCCCGCTCGCCCGATGGCCTCGACCAGCCATTGCCGTCCGACCCTGATGTCCAGCAGGCCGTGGTCGTCGGGCAGGTACTCGAAATAGTCAGCCCGGGCCTCGATCTCGCGGTGCGTGCGGGGCGGGTCCGCTCCCTCCTCGATCCGGTCGGAGCCGATGTGGGTGAAGAACATCCCCCCGGGCGCGATCACCCGAGCCAGCTCGCCCAGGGCCTGCTCCTGCTCCAGGAAGTAATCAAACAGCAGGATCGAGTAGGCGCCGCAGAACGACGCACTCTCGAATTCCCGAAGGTCTCGCACATCCACCCCCTCCTGATGCTCCGGGCCGTAATCGCCGTACAACGAAACGGATTTGATTGATATCCCATGGTCGATCAACGTCCGCTCGCTGTCAGTGGGAGCAAAGGCAAGGATCGGGGCACGGGCAGCGAGCGACTGGTCGATCGCCGGCCAGACGATCTCCTCCATCACCGGGCCCAGGCTTCGCGTCCGTGCGCGCTGGTTGCAGCTCGGGCAGTTCTCTCCGTCGGCCACCGTCTCAATCGGATCGCCGCAGATCGGACACGAGCTCAGCCTCAGGCGTCGACTGCTGATCGCTTCGGAACCCCCGCTCGCCCTCATGAACCAATCCCTCTCACCGGTCAGCGGCAAGCGTAGTTCATGGGATCCGAGATCAGCACCTAACCTTCTGGGCAGCCGCGGGTGGGGACGCAGAGCTGCCGATGACGAGGGGAACCGAGAAGAGAGGCGATCAGCGGGTTGGGGCCGGGGCGCCCGCGCTCATCATCGTTCGCAGCCCCGCGACCCACAACTCGAGGGAGCTCCGGGAGGCGCACACCCTGCGGAAGCTCGGATACCGGCCTCGGATCCTCGGGGTGGTCTCCGAGCAGGTCCGTGAGCGCCAGGCGACGGTCCAGGGGATCCCGGTCACCAGGCTGTCGCCCACCTCACCCTTCTCCTGGGTGAGGATGCGGCTCGGTAGGTCTCGGTCCGCGAGCACCGCCGGCCCCGGCACCGCCGGCTCGCCCTCGCGGGACGCCGACGCGGGCATGGCAATGTCGCTCGCCGTCCGCGTGCACCGCTGGTTTCGGACGATCGACTTCTACCGCCGCGCCGTGGCCGCGGTTCGAGACCTGCGGCCGGCTCTGATCCACTGCAACGACTACAACACGATGTGGGTGGGCGTGGCCGCCCGCCTGATGGGCGGCACCGCCGTCGTCTATGACTCTCACGAGTTGTGGGCAGATAGGAATTTGCGGCCGGAGCCGCGCTGGTGGCTGCTCGCCTGCGAGTTCCTGTTCGTTCGCTGCGCTCATCGGACGATCACGGCAAGTCCGGGCTACGCCGAGATCATGGCCCGCCGCTACCGGATACCGCCGCCGCAGGTGATCCGCAACATTCCAGCCGATGTCCCCCCGGACGGCTCAGCGGCCGGCGACGTTAGGGAGCGCCCGGCGGATCCTTCACGGGCCGACGGCGAGCCGGTCGCCGTGTATGTGGGGGCGCTGACCAGCGGTCGCGGGCTCGAGGTCTCGATCCAGGCGCTGGCGCATGTCCCCGGGGCAAGGCTGCGGCTGGTCGGGCCCTCCCATGACCGCTACCGAGCGGAGCTTGGCGAGCTGGCGCGCCGCGAGGGGGTTGCCGACCGCGTCGAGCTGGCCGCGGCCGTCCCGCCCGAGCGGCTCCTCGATGCCATCCGCGACGCCAGCGTCGGACTGGTGCTGATCCAGCCGGTCTGCCTCTCCTACCGGATGAGCCTCCCCAACAAGCTGTTCGAGTACGTCGCGGCCGGAGTCCCGGTGCTGGGGAGCGACCTGCCCTCGATCGGCCGCCTCATCAACGAACATCAGATCGGCTTGGTCGCTCAACCCGATCAGGTGGGGGATATTGCCGCGAAGCTGAGTGAGATGCTGCAACCCAGTCGCAACGACGAGTTCCGGCTGGCGGTCCGCGCGGCGGCCGACCGGCTGCGCTGGTCGAGCGAGTCGCGGTTGCTGGCCGACACCTACATCCAGGCCGCAGCCCGGGCCCGTGACCCAGCGCCCGCTTGAGCGACATGGCAGCCTCGACCCTCCGCATCAAGCCCCGCCTCGCGAGGACCCTCTCAGGGGGACGCTGGGACGAGTACCGGCGGTTCCTGCACACGGCGCGCGAGCACGGTTACCGCGTCGTCGCGCTCGAGGAATGGGTCAGGGAGAGCCAGCCAGACGGGGTGGAACCCATCCTGATCCTGCGGCATGACGTCGATCAGCATCCCCGCTCCGCGCTGGCGATGGCAGCGATCGAGGAGGAGCTCGGCGTCCGTTCCTCCTGGTACTTCCGCTGGCGAACGGCGCACCCGCTGGTAATTGGGGCGGTCAGGGGCCGCGGCTTCGATGTGGGACTCCACTACGAGACCCTGACCCGCAAGGCGCTCGAGCAGAAGGAGTTCGACGGGGTCGACGACTCCCTGCTGGCGGAGAGCCGGCGCGAGCTGCGAGAGGAGATCGCGGCCTTTGCCCGCCTCTTCGGACCGATCAGGTGTGCGGTGCCCCACGGCGACAGCCGCATTCCTGCGGTTCACAATGGCGAGTTGCTGCAGGACCGAGATTGCGACGAATATGGGATCGAGTTCGACGGCAACGAGGCCATGAACGGGCGAGACCTCGGCTACTGGCTGACCGACCGCAGCTCCGCCGAGGGCGGCTGGCGGGAAGGCATCGACCCGGCGGAGCTCTTCGCCTCAGGAACCACGCCCATCCTCTGCCTCACGCATCCCAACAACTGGGCGTCAGGACCCAGCCTGTGGCTCGATCGGATGCTGCGGGTTCTGCTGCCGCCGGTGTTGCCCGACTCAAACAGGAGCCGGAACAGACCGATACGAACCGGATCGGATCGGCCGACGCTATGAGGGACAACGACTTCGCTCCGATCGCCGACTCGCTTCGGCGACGCGTGCTCGAGTTCTACGCCGAGCACGGCGAGCGCCTTGACGGCGCGGCCGGCACCAATACGCTGGAGACGAATTCGGGGTTCGTCGAGCGACGGGCGGCGCCCCTGATGGAAATCATCAACCAGAGCACCGGGCGGGGCTCGATCGAAGGGCTGCGGCTGCTCGATCTGGGCTGCGGCTTCGGTGCCCTCTCCGTCTACTTCGCGGCGCAGGGGGCGATCGTCACCGGCGTTGATCCAATCGAGTCCCGCCTACAGGTGGGCAGCTCGGTGGCGGCCGAGCACGATCTTGCTGCGGAGTTCAGGCACGGCTGGATGGAGGACCTGGATCTGGACGACGAGGCCTTCGATCTGGCCGTCCAGAACAACAGCCTCTGCTACATCGTCTCCCGCGAAGACCGCCGAGCTGCGCTCGCGGAAACCCGCCGGGTGTTGAAGCCGGGCGGATCGCTGGCGATCAGGAATCCCAACCGCTGGAACCCGCTGGACCAGTTCACGGGACTTCCTTTGATCCACCTTTTCCCACCTGGCCAGACGGCGCGTCTGGCGAAGCTGCTCGGACGCCCGCGATCGGAGGTTCGGCTGGCCTCCTCACCCGAGGCCACCCGGGAGCTGCGCCAGGCCGGCTTCGTCGGCGTCGCCCACGTTGCCTCGCCGGCGAGCAGCTGGCCGGCCATGATGAAGCCGTTCGCCCGTTACCAGCATCTGACCGCACGGAGACCGAGTGACTGACCGAACCGAGCCTGCGCGGACCGAGACGGGCGATCCCGTCATCCCGACGGGCGAGCCGGGAACGACGCCGTTCCCCCCCTCGAGCGACCCGGGGGGCACCCCCCTTACGCCCCCGGACGACGAGCCGGGAATGCAGGAGGCCTTCGGCTATCGACTCAGTCGCGATGCCACCACCTACCTGATGGGTGCGGTCATCACCTTTGTCCTCGCCCTGGTAAGCATCATCGTGGTGACTCGGTTCCTCAGTCCGGCCGAGTTCGGGGAGCTGGCGCTGCTGATGACCTTTGCGGCGTTCCTGACCGTGATCTACAACGTGGGCGTCCTGCAGGGGACCTTCTCGTACGTGTTCGGCTCGGCCGGCGAGGAGGAGCTGGACGACGAGCCGGTGGATGCGGCCGCGGCCGGGACCAAGCGGCGAGCCCTGGGGACGGGCCTGATCACGACTTTCCTCCTGACGACGGCCGGCACCGCGGTGATCGTCGCCTTCGCGCCCTGGTTCGCCGAGCACATCGTCGGCGGTGGGAAGTCGGGTCTGGTCGTGATCGCCGCCATATCGGGGGCTTCAGGAGCGTGGTGGCGGATGGTCTCAAACATCCTGCGCATGGAGCGCAAGCCGCGTCGCTACGTGCAGCTCCATGCGGTCAGGCCGATTCTGGTGGTCGGCTGCGTCATCCCTCTGGTGGCGGCCGGCGGCGGCGTGGAGGGGGCGATCCTCGGCACAGCGATCGGGGGCGTGCTCGCGGTTCTGGTCGGCCTGGTGGTGACCCGCCGGAGCTTCGAGCTGGCGTTCAGCGCCTTCGACGCTCGCATGATCCTGCGACGCGGGCGCGTCCTGGTGCCGATCGTGATCTCGGTCTGGATCGCGCAGAACGTCGACATCTACTCGCTCTCCTGGTTCGCCAACAAGGATCAGGTCGGCCTCTATCGCCTGGCGAGCCGATTGGGTGCGTTCCTGGACTACTTCACGGCCGCCCTGTGGATGGCCTGGTCGCCGTTGCGCAGATCCGCAACCTTCGAAGCAGCGGTCGCCGAGCGAACCAGGGAGGTGTTGAGTGGAAAGCTACTGACCTACTTCGTCATTGCCGGCGCGCTGCTGGTCCTCTTGATGACGGTCACTGCCGACACGCTGGTGCGGATCGCCCCGCCGGCCTACTCGGCGGCCGCACCGCTGATTCCGCTGATGGGCACGGCCTTTCTCTGCTACGGCGTACTGGTCGCCGTCTACCGCCTCTCGACCTATCCTAAGAAATACCCCGTCTACGTCGGGGCTGCGATCACCTCGGCGGGCGTCTTCCTGGCCTCGGCGCTCCTGCTCGTGCCTTGGCTGGGGGCCTACGGGGCCGGACTCTCCGTGATCACGGGCTTCCTGACCGGCGCGGCGGGGCTCACCTACGTCTATCAGCACGGGCCCAATCCCCTGAAGATCGAGTGGGGCAAGATCGCCGCCGCAGTGGCGATCGGGGGCGGTTGCGTGGCACTGGCGCGCGTCCTGGGGCCTCTGGCGGGATCGTTGCGGCCGGCGGTCGAGCTGGTGGCGCTGGCGATCTTCCCGATCGCGATTCTGCGCTTGGGGATCATCTCGAGCGACGATCGCCGTGCGGTCGGTCGGGTGATCCGACAACTGCTCCCCCGGCGCTCGCAGAAGTCGCCACAGATCGACGATCGCGTTCGGTCCTTGGATCCCGACGCCGCGCGCACCCTGGAGATGGTGGCGGTCCAGGGGTCCCCGATGGCAGGTGTCGCCGACAACCTGGGCATTGAGGTCGACGAACTCGAGATTCGGCTGGTCCGATCGCTGCGCAGCGTCGGCGGGACCCGGCCTACGGACGAGGATCAACGCATTGCCGGGTACCTGTTCTCCGATTTGCCGGTGGCCGAGCGCGACGCCATGGCGCGCGCTCTCTGGACCGACGGGGTCGACCCCGCCGATCTGCATCGCCTCGAGCGCACCCTGGAGGAACTGCGGAAGGTTTCGAAGCAAACCTGGGCAGAGGCGACGTCGGCTGGCGACCAAGACGCGACGGGGGACCGGGGCCCGGCAGATCACGCCGTCGCGCGCGCTGAATAGCGGACCGTGCACCCGTCCTCGAGACGAGGCTCCCGGGCGTGTCCGCTGCTTTTGGCTCGGGTCAGGCTTGCCTGCATCACATGTCGGCTACCGCTTAAGGCTGCTTCCTTCCGGACCTGACCTGGTTCGCAGGCCGACATTGCGCAGGACCTGGCCGTCAACGCCGCCCGCGGCGGCACTGGCCCCAAGGGCCAGTCCCTCGTAAGGGAATTCAGCTCCGCTTGAGCGGGTTGCGGATTACAGGGCACCGCTAATTCCCCGCCTAGCACGGTCCGTGAGTGAGATTAGCTGCTGGTGACCGGTTCGGCCGTCGTCGCGAGCCGCTCGATCAGCTCGGCGGCGCGCTCGTTGCCGGGGCTGGCCTGCAGCCGCTTCGATACCCCGTCGAGGCGAGCGCGAAGGTCGGAGTCGGCGAGCAGCCTGTCGATCGTCTCCCAAAGATCCCGTCGCTCGAACGAGTAAGTCGGCAGCCGGGTGCCGAAGCCCGTCTCGTCGATCCGCTGGGCGTTGTCGTGCTGGTCCCAGAAGATCGGCAGCAGGATCATCGGCTTGCCGAAGTGCAGCGACTCGGTGGTGGTGTTGTTCCCGCCGTGTGTGATCACGAGGTCCACCTGCGGCAGTACCGAGACCTGCGGCAGGAACTCCTCTCCGACCATGTTCTCCGCGAGCTCGTACTCGGCGTGCTGGGGCCCCTTCGAGACGATGTAGCGCTGTGGTGTCTCGGCCAGCGCCGCGACAAGCCCCTTCATCAGCGGCACGTCCCCCGACCCGAGCGACCCGAGGCTGACGTAGACGAGCGACCCGCTCCGGTCGGCCAGCTCCGAGGGGATGGTCCACTCGGCATCGGTAGTGCGCACGCTTGATTCGAGGTTGTGCCAGGTCGGCCCGAGGGAGATCGGGCGCCGATAGTCGACCTCGCGCGGATAGAGGTAGAGGTTGAGCCAGGGAGACTCGTGGATCATCTCCCCGTCGGGGAGGGGCGGGGCGCCGCGCTCGGTGCAGAACTGGCTGAAGTCACCCTGCATCTCGTCGATCGCCCGCCGGTACTCGGACCGGTACCGCTCCCAGTCCGAGCTGTCATCGATCGCCAGTCCCGTGTACGGCGGCGGCAGGTCCGGGTCTTTCAGCTCCAGCGGGTTGCAGGAGACGATCCGCACCCACGGGCGGCCGCTCGCGGGTATCGCCGGAAACGCGCAGACGTTGTCCTCCACGATCGCGTCGGGTTGCAGCTCGTCGAAGATCTCGACCAGGCGAGGGTCGACGTAGCGCGCACCGTCGATCAGCGCCTGCCAGGTGGGAGCCATGAACTCGCCGAGCTGGTCGAAGGTCGACTTCCTGAAGACCGGGGCGGTCTCCCGGATGAAGTCCTTCCAGAACTGGCCCGGCTCCTCCTCGACCTCGGGCGGCGGGGCGAGCCGCATCAGGCGCTCCTCGAACCCCTTCTCCTCGAGCGTCCCGGCGAAGGACTCCTCGATCACGAAGACGACGCGGTGGCCATTGCGCCTCAGGACCTCACCGATGCCGACGCAGTTGTTGGTCGGGCCGAAGGCCCCCTCGGGGAAGAAGACGATGGTCTTCGCCTCGGCTGGCATCGGCGCCGGTCAGCGTATCGTTGGGTTCCCGCCTTCCGGGGTTCACTTCTCCCTCGATCGAGCCGATAAGGCGGAGGTGACCAAGACGACGGACACGCCTGCCGCAAGCGCGGCGGTGCCCAAGCCCATCCCCGGCCTCACCCCCGCTTCGGGCAACAAGGACCCCCGTCGGCGGCTCGGCGACGTCGCGGTCGACCTCGGCTTCGTCGACCGCGAGCTGATGGAACAGGTGATGGCCAAGGAACGCGAGGCGCACGTCCCGATGGGAGCGCTCCTCGTCGAGGCCGGCCTGCTGGACTCGGCCCAGCTCGCCCGGGCCCTCGCCGAGCGCAATTCGCTCGCCTACGTCGACCTCAACGAGTTCGAGATGGACCAGGCCGCCGCGAACTTGATCGACGCTGCGGAGGCGCGGCGCTGCCGGGCGGTGCCGATCGCCTTTCTCGCAGAGGACGTGCTCCTGGTGGCCACCGCCGACCCTGCGAACGTGCTCGGCGCCGACGACATCGCCCTGGCGACCGGCCGTGAGGTCCGGCGGGCGATCGCCACACCGGAGGGCATCGAGGCGCTGATCGGCAGGCTCTCGAAGCTGAGCGGGTCTGTGAAGGAGATCAAGGAGGATGCGGACTCGGAGACGGAGGACGGGACCAAGCTGGTCGAGCTGCGCGCCCTGGGGGAGGAGGCCCCCGTGGTCAAGCTGGTGCACTCGCTGATCGCCGACGCCGTCACCCGCGGCGCCTCTGACGTCCATTTCGACCCGAGCAGGGGAGCGATGCAGATCCGCTACCGGGTGGACGGAGTGATGATCGACTCGACCACCGTCCCCAAAAGCCTCGTTGCGGGGCTCATCTCGCGGATCAAGATCATGACCGAGCTGGACATCGCCGAGCGCCGGATCCCCCAGGACGGCCGGGTCGCCCTCACCGTCGACGGTAACCACATCGACATTCGGGTCTCGACACTGCCGGTGATCCGCGGCGAGTCGGTGGTGATGCGGATCCTCGACAAGGGGCGCGTCGTGCTCGAGCTGGGGGCGCTCGGGATGCGGGATGCGGACCGCGAGAAGCTGCTGCGCTCGGTGGGACAGACCCAGGGCGCCGTACTCGCGACGGGCCCCACCGGGGCCGGGAAGACGACCACGCTCTACGCACTGCTGAACGCGGTCAACAATCCGCAGAAAACTCTGATCAGCATCGAGGACCCGGTGGAGTACGAGCTGGAGGGGGTGAAGCAGATCCACGTCAACCCGGGCGCCGGATTGACGTTCGCCTCGGGCCTTCGGGCCATGGTGCGGTCGGATCCGGACACCCTGATGGTCGGCGAGATCCGCGACCGCGAAACGGCACAGGTGGCGATGGAGGCCGCCCTGACCGGTCACCTGGTGCTCTCGACGCTGCACACCAACGACGCCTCGCTCGCGGCCGCCCGCCTGATCGACATGGGGGTCGAGCCCTTCCTGATGGCGTCCTCGATCGAATGCATCGTCGCGCAGCGACTTGCCCGCCGGCTCTGCCCTGGGTGCAGGAAGCCCGCCAAGCTCAGCCCGGAGGAGCTCCTGGAGATCGGTGTCACCGACGGCGGGGGCGAGATCTGCGAGCCGGTCGGCTGCGTCACGTGCAACCACACCGGCTACGTGGGGCGGGTCGGCCTCTACGAGGTGCTGGTGCTGAACGATGAGATCCGCTCGCTGATCCTCTCCAAGGCCTCCAGCGGGGAGATCGAGGAAGCGGCCGTGGTGGCGGGCATGCACAGGCTCCGCGACGACGGCCTCGAGAAGGTGTGCGAAGGCGTCACCTCGCTCGCCGAGGTCCTGCGGGTCCTCGGCAACTCCGCGAGCTAGCTCCGCCAGGCGACGACCGTACTTTTTTTGGCTGCAAACTCAGTAGTTCGCCCCGTAGCTGGGGAGCTCGCAGGGTGCGACTATTGCACCCTGCCTCGGCTCAGGCCCTCCCATGCGCGCCCGAGGGGCAACCTCGGGAAGCTGGTCGCCCTCCTGGCTGCGCTGGCTGCGCTGGCGTTCCCCTGCGCGGCGCTCGCCGAACCGGGCGAGTACCTCGGCTACGCGAAGTCCTCGTCGATGTACTCGAACGCGACGGACACCGTCAACGGACAGTCGCAGCCCGCGACCCTGCTCCGACTCCAGAGCCAGAGGTTCACGGTTCGCTCCGTCCCGCTCGGGACGATCAAGGCCGGCGAGACGATCAAGGCCCTCTCGGAGGCCGAGGTCACCAACGACCTGGTCACCAGGGACGCCTCGGGCAACAACGTCTACCACGACGTCGGGGTGGAGGCTGCCCTGATCATCGCGACCTCTCCGACGGCGACCACCGGGATCGAGGTCGGGGAGTCACAGGGCACGACGGTCACCCCCCAGGTCCATCATTGGACGTTCGAGAAGTCGGGGACCTTCAGGGCCACCCAGAACTACAGCGGCCGCTATCTGAACCTGGTGATGTGGGCTTACAGCCCGGAGAACCTGACCCAGTGCTGGACCTTCCCCCGCTCCGTGCTACCCAGCCCGCAGCAGCCGCGGGACTGCGGCGTCGACGTCTACTACGGCCGCGGGCACCTGAGCGTTCTCCGCGACGCCCCGTCGTCCGCCGCCCCGAGCGGAGCCACCCCCTTCTCCGTCCAGCAGTTCGACGGAGCGAGCATCCCGGAGGCATCGCCAACCGATGCTCCGATCACGTACGGTGGCCAGCCGGCCCAGTTGATCGTCGCGCTCGCCAGGCCGGTCGGGACCCTGAAGAAGGGCGACATCCTCACCGCTTACTCCGAGCTCCAGGTCGACGCGAGGAACGCGGTCCGCAGCAACACCTATTGCAACGTGATGGTGGCGACCAAGCTCTACCTCTCACCGAGTCCCAACTCCCTGAACGGGGCGGCGGAGATCGGGGCCGAGGGCGGGCAGAACTTCACTGGCCGCGAGGCGCGCCAGATCAAGACGCTCGAGCAAGGCGTCGTCCCGAGCTCGGCCACGTTCAAGCTGACCCAGGACTACACGAGCCCGATGTACGTCGTCCTGCGGGTCTGGACGGTCGGCAACTCCGCCTGCGAGCTCTACGGCAACGGCATCCGGGTCCAGTTGGGCCAGGCGCAGAGCTTCATGCACGTGATGCGCTACCGGCCGGAGGCGCAGGCGAAGCTGGTCGCCGACACCTACGACAGCGGCGACAACTCCGAGTGGGCGAGGGCGCTCAATGTGGTCACCGGGTCTCCCCTAGCCGTGTACTCGCTCCCGCTCCCGAAGCTCGCGCCGGGCCAGCTGATCGAGGCCCTCTCCGAGATGGAGGTGGACAGCGCCTACCAGCGAGCCGGCATTCATACGACGTTCGTCCTCGCCGACAGCCCGAGCGCCACCACCGGCACGAACCTCCAGACGGACAACTTCACCGAGGTGAATCCCTACATGGGGAGCCTGCCGATCCAGGACTCGACCGCCTGGGTCGTCCCGTCGGGAGTCAGCGGCACGAAATATCTGAACCTCGTCGCATACGCCCAGGGCCTCCAGACCCTGGGAACTGCGCCGGACAACAACGTCTCGATCGCCCCTGACGACGGGCGTCTGGTCGTGCAGCGGTTTCGCCCGCCGGGTCGCTGATTCTGATCCGAGCCCGCCGGTCGATCTGAACCGCGACCGTTCGTCGTTAGGGTGAAGCGGCGAATCGCGCCGCCCAGAGAAGGAGAATTCATGAAGTACGCGTTCACGATCTACACCGATGAGTCTCAACGGGAGAACGCCACGCCCGAGCAGATGGAGCAGGTCAGCCAGGCGTACGGCGCCGTCACCCAGGAAATGCAGGAGAAGGGCATCTTGGTGGCCGGCGACGGCCTCTATCCGACCGCGACCGCGACGACCGTCCGCGTCCGGGACGGCGAGCGGACGGTGACCGACGGGCCCTTTGCGGAGACGAAGGAGCAGCTCGGCGGCTTCTACGTGCTGGACGTCAAGGACCTCGACGAGGCGATCGAGTGGGCGGCCAAGATCCCGGGCGCCCAGGCCGGATCCATCGAGATCCGCCCCGTCCTGGTCTACGACGAGTCCGGCAACATCGTGGAGCCGACGGCCGTCTGACCGAGGTTCGGCCTGAGCTGGTCGATCGTCTGTTCCGGCACGAGT
>DATDKQ010000242.1:0-2091 GCA_036519915.1 Solirubrobacterales bacterium
TGGACGAAAAGCAGTAGTCGGCGCGGAGCGGCTAGGGTCGCCGCGTGAGGCGTCCCGCCCTGATCGCGCTCCTGGCGGCCGGGCTGCTCCTGGGAACGGAAAGTCAGACCCGCAGCCGCGTACCGCGCTAGGCGCAACGAAAGGAGGGTGACCAATCACGGAAAAGGCTCCATCCCGGATGATTGACGAGAGGATCGAGGAGTTGGGCGACTGGCGGGGCAAGATGCTCTCCCAGATCCGGACCTTGATCAAGCAAGCCGACCCCGAGGTGGTCGAGGAGTGGAAGTGGGTGAAACCCACGAACCCGGGGACACCGGTGTGGTCTCACGACGGATTGATCTGCACGGGCGAGACCTACAAGAACGTCGTGAAGATGACCTTTGCCAAGGGGGCCGCACTCGAGGACCCATCAGGCCTCTTCAACTCCAGCCTCGGCGGCAACACCAGACGCGCCATCGACTTTCACGAGGGCGAGAAGATTGACGAGGAGGCATTGAAGGGCCTTATTCGCGAGGCCGTGACGCTGAACGAAGCACGCGCCCGCGGCTGACTCAGCGACCGCCGGATCGGGACCGCCGACCCGTCGGCGGCCGCCGGCGGGTCGGCGCGATCGCGGCTAGCTCGCGACGGCGCCGTTCGCCGTCATCCTGAGCTCGATGTTGCCGCGGGTGGCGTTGGAGTAGGGGCACACGTGCTCCGCGGCCTTGACCAGCTCGACCGCGGTCTCGTCGTCCTCGATTGCCGGGAGCGTGACGTCGAGCTCGACGCCGAGCTCAAACCCGCGGTCCTCGTTCGGATAGAGGGACACCTTGGAATCGATCGCAACGTCCCCTGCGTCCACCTTCCGGCGCCGCGCCACCGCGCCCAGCGCGCTCTCGAAACACGCGGCGTAACCGACGGCGAAGAGCTCCTCGGGGTTGGTACCCCCTCCCTCTCCGCCCATCTCGGTCGGGGCACGGAGGTCGACCTCGAGCGCCCCGTCCGACGTGCGGCCGTGGCCCTGAGCCCGCCCGCCGGTGACGTGCGCCTCGGCGGTGTAGAGGGCGGCGCGCGTAGGGCTAGTAGCCATAGCCACCGCCGCCACCGCTTGAACCGGACGTGGTCGTCGTGGGCTGCGCCGCGGCCGTGACCTGGTCCCCGGCCGTGTTCAGCGTGAACCAGCTGCCGCCGAATGCCGTCGAGCCCTGACCGTTTGCGTCGCCGGGCTTCTGGTCCATCACGAACGTGTACAGCGGATGTCCGTTGTACGTGACCTGTGCATTTCCGTCGGAGCGGGGTGCCGTGCCGAGCAACGAGGCATTCAGCCCGGCGCCGGCTGTCGGCTTACCGCTGTCCCGAAGCGGGGGCCACGCGGTCGCGCAGGCGCCTGAGCAGGCGCTCTTCGTGCCCGAGTCCGCCCCGAACAGGTAGAGGGTGCGCCCCTGTGAATCGACCAGGACCGTGCCCAGGCTGCCCACCTGCGCCGTGCCGACGGTGGCCGATTGCCCGGAGGCGGTCTTGGGGGGCGCGGTCGCTGCCGAGGCGCTGCCCCCGTCGTCGCTGCCGCCGCACCCGGCGACCGCCAAGGCCACCAGCGGGAGGGCCGCCGCCCCGGCGAGAAATCTGATCGGTTTGCTGCGAATCACGCTCACTCCTTTGTTGTGAGTCATCGATGTTCGGTCTCGGGCACACATCTGTCGTCGGCCTGCAGAGGGCTCTTTCGCGTACGCCAAGGGAGGTATTCCCTGCGGACAGCCCCACCGTCGTGTGCCGTGGCGCTGCTCAAGGCGCGAAGGCCGAAACGGCTCGCCGCAAGGTGGCCTCTTGCTGGTGCCAGCTGGAGGTCGGTGCCGCCGCAACCACCACGGCACTCGATCCTGCACCTGACGCGAAACAGGCGATCTCGCGGTAAGTCGCCCTCGAGGTCGTGTAGTCGTCGATCACGCAGGAGCCGTGCCCTCCCCGGAAGGGCAAGCCGGTCGAGGAGGCGATCAGATGCACGCTTCGATCTCCCTCGTCGCGGTTGTGGTCCGGCCGGAAGCTGGCCCAGTTCTCGAGCGTCTCCTCCCCCTGCCGAGGGGTCGCGTTCAGGTAGCCGACGATGTCATCCTC
>DATDKQ010000243.1:0-4838 GCA_036519915.1 Solirubrobacterales bacterium
CGGCGAGCGCGTCGCGATCTTCGGAGAAGGCGGCGGCGAGCTGCTCGCCGACGAACTCGACGTGCCGCTGCTTGCCAAGGTGCCGCTCTCGAGCGACCTTCGTGAGCACGCCGACGAGGGCCGGCCGCTGGTGATTGAGGAGCCTGACGCCCCCGCCTCGCAGATGATTCGCGAGGCCGCGCGCGGCATCGTGGCCTCCACGCCGGTCGAGCTTCCAGTGATGCAGGCCGTCCCCGCGGCTTCAGATTCGGCGGCGACAAACACCGCCGCCGGATCAAACGGCGGCAGGACGAGCGGCCCCGAGCTGCCGATGGTGCAGTAGGGCCGTGCCGACCCGCTGGCGGGCGACCGCCGCGGTCCTCGTCTGCGCTCTCCATCTAGCCCTCTTCGTGCCGACGATCGGCGACTGGTCGTCGATCCTGGTCAACGACTTCGCGCCGCAGGCCAAGGCCATCAAGGACGGGGACCTGCCCTACCGGGACCAGCGGATCGAGTATCCGCCGCTCTCCGTGCCGGTGCTGATCGCCCCGGCGTACTTCGACGACTCAACCCAGGGGTTCGTCGACGGCTTCATGTGGGAGATGCTTGCCTTCGACCTCGCGATCATCCTGCTGATCGCGCTGGCTCTGCCTGGGGAGGGGGGACGCGTGCTCTCCGCGCTCGGCGTCTACACCGTCGGGCTGGTGGCGCTCTCCGGGGTGGTCCTCGACCGCTCCCTGATCGACTACGGGCCGCTCGCGTTGGATCGATTCGATCTCGTGCCCACCCTCTTCGTGGTGGCCGCCGTGCTCGCCCGCGACAGAGGCCGCTCCGCCACCTGGTCCGGACTGCTCTCGATAGGGGTCGCGATCAAGGCATTCCCGCTCTTCCTCTATCCCGCGCTCCTGCGTGGCGAGAGGAACCTGCGACGCGTGTTCGTCGCCGGCGCGATCCCGCTCCTGGCCTGCGCGGCTGCGGTGATCGTGATGGGCGACGAGTTCGGCTCGGCGATCAGCTACCACACGGAGCGAACTCTTCAGGTGGAGAGCCTCGGCGCGAGCGTCTTCGAGGTAGCGCACGTCATCGGAGCGTCGGGCGTCTCGACCGGGGTGGGCCATGGGGGATTCGAGATCTCGGCTTCGGGCGCGACTGCCGTCCGCTGGGTCTCGGTGGTGATCGGGGCGGCGGGCTACCTCTGGCTGGTCTGGGCCGGATGGCGCTCGAAGGCGACCAACTTCGAGCTGGTCGCCGCGTTGCTCGCGGTGCTAGTCGTCTTCGCCCCGGTCCTCTCGCCCCAGTTCCTGCTCTGGCTGCTGCCCGTCTCAGCCTGCGCCTACGGACTGGGCAGGGAGAACGTGGTCCTGCTTCTGGCGATCGTCTTCACGCAGATCGAGCTGCAGCACTACGACGGGGTCGATGCGCTCACCGGCAGCTTTGTCTGGCCGCTGGCGGTCCGGAACCTCCTGCTGCTCGTCTACCTGGTGCTGGTGGCTGCTCCGATAGTCCGGACTGGCCGGAGCAGGACTTCGTCGTCAAGCGAGAGAGTCCGCGGCAGCTACGCCTTCGACTTGTAGTACTCGAGGTTGATCTCGGTGTACTTGGTCCATTCCTCGGGGAGCTGGTCCTCGGCGAAGCACGCGTCGACAGGGCACGCCTCGACGCAGGCGTCGCAGTCGATGCACTCGTCCGGATCGATGTAGAGCTGCGGCACATCGTCGTAGCCGGGCTCGTCCGGCGTCGGATGGATGCAGTCGACGGGGCAGACCTCTACGCAGGAGTTGTCCTTCTCGCCTATGCAGGGCTCCGCGATGACGTACGCCAAGGCGCCTGTTCCTTTCCCGGGGTGGTGGTTGCGACTGCTGCGCCCATCGGGCGCCGCGGGACGCGACATTTTAGGTGAGTGGGCCGGTCCGCGCACGAAGGCGGGCCCGTGCGGAGGCGGCATACGGGTGGCTACAGTCCGCCCGGTGATCCTGCTTACGGGAGCAACCGGCGTTGTCGGCGGAGAGCTCCTGCCCGTTCTGCTCGCCGAAGGCCGCGATGTGCGCACCCTGGTCCGCGATCCCCGCAAGCTGGGCGAGCACCGGGTCGACGTGCAGATCTCCCTCGGCGACATCGGCGACCCGTTTTCCCTCCGTCACGCGATGCGAAGCGTGGACACCGTCATCCACCTGGCGGCGACCATCCGCGACCAGCCCGGCGGCACGATCGAGGAGCTCAACGGGCTCGCCACGGTCCGCCTGCTGCGTGCAGCGGAGCGGGCCGGGGTGCAGCGCTTCCTCTTCTTCTCGGCAATGGGGGCGACCGCGTTCCAGCGGACCCGCTTCTTCCGTTCCAAGGCGCTCGCCGAGCACGCCGTGGAGGAGTCGCTCCTCGAGACCACCGTCTTCGCGCCGTCGATCATCTACCGGCCGGGAGACCCCTGGATCACGCTGCTCCAGCGCTTCAGCCTGCTGCCCGCCGTGCCGGTCTCAGGCTCGGGCCACGCCCTCTACCAGCCGATCTGGGCCCGCGACGTGGCCCGCTGCGTCGCCGGCTCCCTCGACGGGGGCGGGTCGAACCCCGGCTTCAACGGCCGCTTCGAGCTCGCCGGCCCCGAGCTCCTCTCCTACGACGACATCGTCGAGGTCGTGGTGGAGGCGAGCGGCCGCAAGCGCCCCCTGCTCCACGTGCCGCTGCCCCTCGTCCACACCGGGCTGCGAGCGCTCGAGCTGCTCGCCGGGCCGTCGGTGTTCGCGACCTGGGAGGAGGCGGAACTGATGGAGGTCCCGATGATCAGCCGACGCGGCACCGCCGACGCCGAGCGTCTGGGGGTCGAGCCGCGGCCGATGGGCGGGGTACTCGGCGCTCAATCCGGCTAGCGCCCTAGTTCGCGATTTCGAGGGCGGCGCGGAGAGCAGCGAGATCCTCCGCCCCGAAGACGATGCGATTTCGCGTCGCTACGTAGACGAGATCGAGGTTGACCTCGGCCTGGGCGACCTTGCGAGTCAGGTCGGCGAGGACGCCCGGCCGGTCCTCGACGTCGACGACGACGACCTCGCGCTCGCCGGTGACCGCGACGTGAGAGATCGCCAGCGCATGCTTCACGGCTTCGGCATGCGGCACGAGGATGTGGATCTCGGCACGGTCGCCTGGCCCCACGAAGGTGGCCGCAGCGATATTGACGCCTGCGTCACTGATCGCGGTGGCCACCCGGGCCAGCGCACCGGGGGTGTTCTCGACGTCAATGACCAGGTCGACCGCCATCTCTCCGACCGGTCCAGCCTACTTCCGCGCTCGATCGATGGCGAGGACCGCCACCCCGGCGACCAGCTCGCCGAGCCCGCCGATCAGCGAGACGTAGCCGATCGCGTCGATGCTTTCCTGCGAGGGCTCGTCGGGCACGTCGAGGCCCGAGAGCAGGTGGTCGTAGAGCCAGTGGTACAGGCCCTCCGGGGCCCCGAGGAGGTGAAGGGCCAGAGTGAATGCCGCACCCGTCACGAGGAGCAGCCCGGCGAATCGCACTCTCGTGCTATCGGCGCCCGCGCGGGGCGCTTTAGCGGTCTATACGACCGGTAACGCGCCCCGGACGCAGAGAGGCCCGGCGGATGCCGGGCCTCTCGAAAAGAACACTCGCCTGTTAGGGCAAGAGTAGTCCTTACATCATCCCGCCCATGTCGGGCATGCCGCCACCGGGCATCGCGCCGGCGCCGTCCTTCTCGGGCGGCTCGGCCACGATGGCCTCGGTGGTGAGGATGTTCTTCGCGATCGACGCGGCGTTCTGAAGCGCCGAGCGGGTGACCATGGTCGGGTCGATGACGCCGGCGGCGACCAGGTCGCCGTACTCGCCATCGGATGCGTTGAGGCCCTCGCCGGGCTTCAGCCCGCGGACCTTCTCGACCACGACCGAGGCTTCGAAGCCCGAGTTCTCGGCGATCTGCCGGATCGGTGCCTCGAGCGACCGCTGGATGATCGATGCGCCCGTGCGCTCGTCGTCGTCCTCGTAGGAGTCGAGGGCGATCGCGGCCTGGGCGTTCAGCAGCGCTACGCCGCCGCCCGGGACGATGCCCTCCTCGAGCGCCGCACGGGTCGCCTGCAGGGCGTCCTCGACGCGGTGCTTCTTCTCCTTCATCTCGGTCTCGGTGGCCGCCCCGACCTTGACGACTGCGACACCGCCGGCCAGCTTGGCCAGCCGCTCCTGCAGCTTCTCGCGGTCGAAATCGGAGTCGGTCGTCTCGACCTCGGACTTGATCTGCTTGATTCGGCCCTTGATCTGCTCGGACTCACCGGCGCCGTCGATGATCGTGGTGTTGTCCTTCCCCACGACGACGCGACGCGCCTTGCCGAGCTGATCGAGCTGGGTGTTCTCCAGCTTCAGGCCCATCTCCTCGGTGATCACCTCGCCACCGGTGAGGATGCCGATGTCCTCGAGCATCCGCTTGCGGCGGTCACCGAAGCCCGGCGCCTTGACTGCGACGCCGGTGAACGTGCCGCGGAGCTTGTTCACCACCAGGGTCGCGAGGGTCTCGCCCTCGACGTCCTCGGCGATGATCAGCAGCGACTTGCCACCCTGCATCACCTGCTCCAGCACCGGCAGGATGTCGCGCACCGAGCCGACCTTCTGATTGGCGATCAGGATGTACGGGTCCTCGAGAACGGCCTCCATGCGGTCCTGGTCGGTGACCATGTAGGGCGAGATGTAGCCCTTGTCGAACTGCATGCCCTCGGTGAACTCGAGTTCCATCCCGAAGGTCTGACCCTCCTCGACGTTGACCACGCCGTCCTTGCCGACCTTGTCGATCGCGTCGGCGATGATGTTGCCGATCTCGTCGTCGGCCGCTGAAATCGCGGCGACGCGAGCGATCTGCTCCTTGCCCGCG
>DATDKQ010000244.1:0-3816 GCA_036519915.1 Solirubrobacterales bacterium
CGAAAATCGATCGAGAAGGCCCGCGCCGGGCTGGACGGCGAGGAGGCGACCGAGCTCGGCAATCTGGGCGACCGGCTCGACGAGGTGGTGACCGGCGCCGTCCGCTCGGCCTTCCGGCCGACCTTCATCGTCACCTCCGCACTCGCCCTGCTGGCGGCGCTGATCCTGCTCAGCGCAGCCGGTCGCGCGGCCGTCATGTGGACCCGCCCCGCGGTCGCGACCGCCGCGATCGCCGCGCTCTTCGCGGCCGCCGGATACGGAATCGCGTACGCAAACTCGACGCGAGAGACAGTCCAGATCGGCGATCCCTGTCAGGACCGGGAGCTGCCCGACGTCGGCGGGATCAGTGGCGCACTCCAGGACATCTCGCTGGCCGCGCTCGACCGGGCAGCTTGCAAGTTCGGGTCGAGCCGGGAGGAGCTGCTGCTCGCCCTGTTCGACGACCGCCTCCAGCACAAATTCGAGGAGGAGCACGGCGTGAACCCCCGCGACGCACTCTCGCTCGGCCCCGCGCTGCTTGGATTCTGATCGTGCCGACCCGCCGGGAGATCATCGAGCAGTTCATCCCCAACTCGCCGCACGCGGTGCAGCTCGGCATCGAGGTCGTCTCACTCGGGACGGATGAGGCCGTGCTCGAGCTCCCCTTCAAGCCCGAGCTGGCCACGATCGGGGAGGTGGTTCACGGGGGTGCGATCGGCGCCCTGATCGACACGGCCGCGATGGCCGCGGCCTGGGCCACGGACGAGATCCCGGAGAACGCGGCGGGCTCGACGGTCTCGCTCTCGGTCAACTTCGCCTCCGCCGCGAGCGGCGTGGACCTGCAAGCCGCGGCGCGGGTCGTCAAGCGAGGCGGACGGCTGAGCTTCTGCGAGGTCACCGTGACCGAACCCGACGGGACGGTGGTCGCGCAGGGAATCGCCACATACAGGTTTGGGTAAGAATCCCGCCCCTCACACCCTCACAAAACGGGTTGCGCTGTCGCGCACCCTCGCATGAAAGGCGACGACCTTGGGATTGCTTGACGGAAAGAGCGCGATCATCACCGGCTCGGCGAGAGGAATCGGCCGCGCCACGGCCGAGCTGTTCGTCAACGAGGGCGCCAAGGTGCTGATCAACGACCTCGACGGGGACGTCGCGGAGCAGGCAGCCGGCGAGATCGACGGCGAGACGGCCGTCTTCGCCGGGGACCTCACCAAACCCGGCACACCCGACGACATGGTGAAAGCCGCCATCGACGCCTTCGGCCAGGTCGACGCGGTCGTCAACAACGCCGGCTACACCTGGGACGGAGTCATCCACAAGATGAGCGACGAGCAGTTCCAGGCAATGCTCGACATCCACACGATCGTGCCCTTCCGCGTGATCCGCGCCCTCGCCCCGAGCTGGCGCGAGGCCGCAAAGCAAGAGGCTCAGGAGGGCAAGGAGGTCTTCCGCAAGATCGTCAACATCACGTCGATCTCGGGCACCATGGGGAACGCCGGTCAGGCGAACTACTCGTCCGCCAAGGCGGGTGTCACCGGCCTCACCAAGACGGTTGCGAAGGAATGGGGTCAGTTCAAGATCAACTGCAACGCCGTCGCCTTCGGCTTCGTCGAGACGCGGCTCACCCAGGCGAAGGAGAAGGGCGAGACGATGCAGGCCGCCGGCGAGAGCACGGAGGAGGTCTCGCTCGGGATCCCGGAGCAGATGCGCCAGATGGCGCGGATGACGATCCCGCTCGCCCGCCCCGCCGAACCTTCCGACGCCGCGGGCCCCGTGGCGTTCCTCTGCTCGGAGCACTCCAACTTCATTCACGGCCAGGTGATCAACGTCACCGGCGGACAGTTCACCGGCATGTACTCCTGAGCGTGGGCTAGAGCAGCGGCGCCTCCGCCGGGGCCTTGCAGGTCCTGACGACCACGCCCTTCGCGCGCCGCAGCTTTCGCCGCAGCTTTGCGCGGCGGCCCTTCTTCGACGCCCGGAGGCGCGTCTTGACGGCGACCTTTCGGAGCTTCGCTCCCTGGCAGCGCGCGTTCGGGTAGTAGAGATCGAGCCCCGTGTCGCTCCCCTGGGCAGCGTCGCGGCCGAACATCTGCGTGGCGGTGATGCCGCGGCCACCATTCGGGTATCCGGGGGCGACCCCGAGACCGGTGGCGGAGTAGGTGCCGAGCAGGTTCGCGTTGTGTCCCGGGCTCGCCCGCCAGGCCGAGAAGACCGAGATCGCCGTGCCGTGGCTGGCGGCCGCGATGTTCTCGCCCACGAGGGGGCCGTAGCCGGCGGCGACGGCGCGGTCGCTCGAGTCGGCGCCCTCCGGCGTGGTGTGGGAGAAGTAGCCGCGAGCCACCATGTCGGCGCTGTGGGCCCGCGCCGCCGCGTTGAGGCGCGGATCCGCCCTCAGGCTGGCGAGCCCGGACCTGGCGCGGACGGCGTTTGCGAGACAGAGGAGGGAGCGCTCCACGCGCGGCTGGTTTGAGCCGTTGGCAACCTCGTCCTGGTAGAGGCAGCCCTCGGCCGACGCCGTGCCCCCACCGAGGGCGAGCAGCAGAACGCTCGCGCCCGCGACGGCCAACAGCGCCCTCACTCCTTCCGCCGCTCCTCGGATAGCGGCTCGCCGCCCTCCCCGGCAGCGCCCCCGGGCGGCCACTTGCCGAACCAGTTGTCCCGGGCGCCGTCGACCGTGAGCACGCAACCCGAGAAGAAGTCGCCGGCAGGCGATGCGAGAAAAGCCGTGAGCCAGGCCATCTCCTCCTCGGTGCCGAGGCGGCCGAGCGGCACCGTCTTCGCGACGTTGTCGACGATCGCCTTGGGGTACTTCGTGCGGAGCGTCTCGGTGTCGAACTGCCCGATTGCCACCGCGACCAGCCGAATGCCGAAGCGGGCCCACTCGACGGAGAGGGTCCGCATCATGTTCTCCACCGCCGCCCGCGCCGCACCCGTATGGACCATCCCGGGAAAGCCCATGTGAGGCGAGACGGTGATGCTGATCACCTTGCCGCTCTTTTGGGGGATGAAGGCCTTGGTGGCCGCGGCGTGGGTCATCTGCCAGGTGCCCTGCACGTTCAGGTCGATGACGGTCCGGAACCCCTTGGGCGTGATCGCCTCGGCCGGGCTGAGGAACTGGCCGCCAGCGTTGTTGACCAGCAGGTCGATGCGGCCGTGCCGCTCTACGACCCCGTCGATGAAACCGTCGACGGCCCCCTCATCGCGGATGTCGAGCGCCTCGAACTCCGCCTCACCGCCGCGCGCCGAGACCTCCTCGACCATCCCCTCGAGTGGCTCCGCGCGCCGGCCACAGCCGACAACGGTGGCGCCGAGGCCGGTCAGCTCCAGGGCGGTCGCCCTGCCCAGGCCCGTGCCCGCACCCGAGACGACGCAGATCTGGCCCTCGAGCAGGCCCGGCGCGAAGATGCGCGATTTCGTGCTTTCAGTCATGACGGCTGAGCATATGCTGGCTCCCGTGAAGGTGAACGCGGAACCGACTCCTCTGCGGGAGCCGCTCGCGGGCGGAACCGAGGGCGCGACGGTCGTCATCGAGCCTCTGAAGACGGGCGAGACCCTGTGGCCGCACACGTTCTTCGATCGAGCCGGCAAAGGCGTCATCAAGCGCCTCCGCGCCGTGGGTTTCGGCTCCTCGCCGGGCACCTGGGAGTCACGGCCCGTCCCCGCCTTCCTCGTCCGCCACCCGAGCCTGGGCAACATCCTGGTCGACACCGGCCTGCACCCATCGGTGGTCCGAAATCCCCGCGACAAGTTCAGCCGCCTCACCGCCCGTCACTACAAGATCGAGGAGGGCGAGGACATCGTCTCCCAGCTGCGCGATCGGGGGCTCGCTCCCTC
>DATDKQ010000245.1:0-5385 GCA_036519915.1 Solirubrobacterales bacterium
CGCTGCAGGTCGCGGTTGGCGAGCGATGAGTAGGCCGAGCCCTCGTCCTCGCCGCTGATCTGACGCGGCAGCGAGATCAGCGACCGCGGCAGCTTGCCATCGATCTTCTTCGAGCGCTGAGCGGGCTGACGGCCGGGAACGTCGAACTGCAGGGACCAGTCGATCGCGTGATTGACCGGCACCGCGCCGAATCCCATCAGCTCCGGAAAGACGGGCACGGGACCGAACTCCCGGTTGACCCGGTACGCGTCGCGGACCTGGCTGTGGCCGTAGCGGTAGGCCGCGTCGGCGAACTCGAACGGGATGAACGGGTCATTCCCCGGTATGAACACGGTTGCGCCACCGTCGAGCAGCTCGTCCACCAGGTCCGGGCCGACCAGCTGGGGCAGGAACTCCCGGAGGAGCACCCACTGGTAGTGCCAGATGGTCGCGCGCCTGGCGTCGTCGAAGACCTCGGCCTCCTCTGCCGCGTCCTCCCGCAGCCGATCCACGATCAGGTTGTGGGTCTTGATGAAGCCGACCTGCATCTGGTTCATGAAGAGATGGGTGTCGTTGCGTTGATCGCCGACCAGGGCGATGCCCTCGTGATTTCGCGGGACGTCGTGGCCACCCTCGCCGAGCAGGAGCTTCGCCGGGTCGTCCTTCTGGAAGAGGTACGGCGAACCCGTCGGGCCGGCTGCGTAGACGCCCTCGAGGTTGGCGCGAGGCGTCCGGAAGTTCTTGACTCGATCGGGATCGACGTGGTGTCCGAGCGGCGAACGGTCGGCGGTGATGTCATGCGCGATGAACTGGCCGAAGAAGGGCCAGCCCGCGGCCATCTTCCCGTCGTCCGTGGACGGGTCCGCGTCGTCGTCGCAGATGCCACCCGGCCCGCCGAGTGCGTGCAGGGCGTCGTCCTCAGCGTCCAATGGCGGAAGGGACTCGAACAGCTTCCGGTAGCGGCCCCCGTAGACCGAGTCGCCGACCCGCTCCGGGGCGAGGCACTGGTCGTGGGCGATCTCCGTGGTGTTCACGAGTACGTCGGGGTCGGCGGGATCTCTTCGCCCGCCCGAACCGCCTCCACGACCTTCTCCGCGTCGGGAAGCCGGTATTCCTTGCCGTAGACCGTGCCGGGCCCTCCGGGTGCTTCCATGACAGCCGCGTCAGCCGTGCCGCCGATGTCCACCGGGACGTAGCCCGCGTCGGTGATCAGTCCCATCACCACCCTCTTCGCGTCCTCGTCGTCTCCGCAAACCCACTGGACCGCTCGGTCCGGCTCCGGCCGGAAGGCCGCCTCGGCCTGGACCCCGGAATTGAGGGCGTTGAAGCTCTTCGTGTAGCGGGCGCCGGGCATTCTGGCCGCGTTGTGCTGGGCCTGTGTCTCATTCTTTGCGGGCGGACTCACGCTGCCGTAGAAGTTCGTGGTGTCGATGATGATCTTCGTCTCGAGCGAGCCCGCTCGCTCCAGGGCGTCACCGATCCCGTCCCAGGGCACCGAGAGGACGACGACCTCGCCGAACTCGGTCGCCTCCGCCGGCGTGCCGACGCTTGCCGCATCGCCGATCTCCGCCGCCAGCGCCTCGAGCTTTGACGGGTCACGGGAGCTGAGCTTCACCTCGTGCCCGCCCCTGACGAACTGGACCGCGCAGTTGCCGCCGATGCGGCCCGCACCAACGATTCCGATCCTCATCCCTGAGCCGCCTTCCAGTCGTTGAACAGCTGCCTCCTGATCCTAGGAAACCCGGCTCGTCTGTCCAAACATGTCGCGGGCCCGGCTCTCGCCGGGCCCGCAACAACTTCTCTGATTCTTGCCTACGCGCTCGCCGGCTCCGGCAGGGCGCCTGCCGCGATATCGTCGTGCGGCACGACGCCGCGCCGCCTCGGCAGCCACTCCAGCCAACTCGGCAGGTACCAGTTGCGCTCGCCCAGCAGCTTCATCGTCGCTGGGAGCAGAACGCCCCTGATCACCGTGGCATCGATCAGGATCGCCGCCGCCAGCCCGACTCCCATCTGCTTGAAGTCGATGAAGCTGAGCGTGGCGAAGATCGAGAACACCGCCACCATCACGATGGCCGCGCTCGTCACGGTGCCCGCGGTCGAGCCGATGCCGCGCTCGATCGCCTTCTCGGTCGGCATGCCGCGATCCACCAGCTCCTTGATCCGGCTCAGGATGAACACGTGGTAGTCCATCGAGAGGCCGAACAGGACCACGAACAGGAACAGCGGCAGCCAGCTCGTCACTCCCTCGCTGTGGACGCCGAGTAGGCCCTGGGCGAACCCGTGCTGGAAGACCAGCACGAGGATCCCGTAGGCCGCGCCGACGGACAGCAGGTTCAGCCCGATCGAGGTGATCGGGACCACGATCGACCGGAACGTGACCAGCAGCAGCAGGAACGCCAGCGTCAGCACGAACCCGAAGACGAGCGGCAGGTGCTCCTTGAGCGAGTTCTGCCAGTCGACGTTCGAGGCCGTATCGCCGCTCACCTGGACCTTCGCCCCGGTGCCGTCGAAGGCCGCCGGGATCAGGTCGTTGCGCAGCGAGGACAGTGCGTTCTTGGAGCGGTCGTTCTCGCCATTGCCCGCCAGGGGCATCGAGACGGAGGCGACCGTCCCCGCATCGTTGATCCGCACGTCCGGGCCACCGAGCGCCACGCCGGCGGCCTGAGCCTTGGTGGAGACCTGGTTGATCGCGGTCCTCACCTGCGGCGAGCGGACGTCGCCCGCCTGTACCACCAGCAGCGCCGGCGGATGCTCGGACGGATAGAGCTGCTGGATCTCGTTGTATGTCCGGATGGTCGAGAGGTCCTGGGGGAAGTCCTGGACCCCAGTGCTCTTCACGTTCATGCCGAACGCGGGGATCGTCAGGGCGATCAGAGCGCCACCCGCGACCGCGATCGCAACCGCCGGGCGCCGCACGACCGTCCGCACGATCGCGGTCCAGGCACGCGACTCGCCGGCCTTGCTCCTGCGGCGTGAGAGGAACGGAATCCGCCCCTTTTCCATCCGATCACCGAGCAGCGACATCATTGCCGGCAGGAAGGTGAGCGATCCCAGCATCGCGATCGCGACCACCAGAAGCGTCCCGATCCCGAAGGATATGAACACGGGGTTTCCGCTCAAGAACATCCCGGCCATCGCAGCAATCACGGTCAGCCCGGAGATCAGTACCGCTCGACCGGAGGTCGCCGCGGCGGCATCGATCGCATCGCGGGGACTGCGACCGCCCGCTCTCTCCTCGCGCTCACGGCGAAGGTAGAACAGCGAGTAGTCGACCCCGACGGCCATCCCGATCAGCAGGATCACCGAGCCGATCGACTCGTCCACCGGGAACACATGGCTGGGGACCGAGACCAGCCCGATCGTCGCCATCACCGCCGAGATCGCCAGAACCACGGGGATTCCGGCCGCCACCAGCGCCCCGAAGGCCACCACCAGGATCAGCAGCGTGATCGGAATCGACAGCGTCTCCGCCTTCGCGAAGTCGTCGTTGATCGAGTCCGAGAGCTGCTTGTTGGCGGTGCCGTCTCCTGCCACTCCGATCTCGAATCCCGGACTGGCGCGCTTGGCACGGTCGACTGCCGCGAACGTCGAGTCCGCAGTCTCGTCCGCCTTGTTCGGATCACCCTTCAGGTCGGCGTTGACCAGGGCCGCGTGCCCGTCACGAGACCGCTTCGGCGGGTGGACGCGCGCGACGTCGTCGCTCGACTGGAGCTCCTGGCGGACGTTGTGGATTGCTGCACTGAACGCCGGACTCGTGGCGGCCTGCGAGTTGCTCCGTATCAGGACGCTCTCGCTGGCCGGGTCCTTCGGCCCCTTCTTGTCAAGGGTCAGATCGGCGGCCTTGGACTCGCCGACACCGGATTCGGCATCGGTCAGGGTTCGCTGGCCGACCGACCCGCCACCAATGAGCCCTACGACGACGAAGGCAACCCAGATGCCGATCGCCTTCTTCCGGTGCGTAGCGCTCCAGTGCCCGGCCCGGGCGGCGATTCCGTTGATTCGACCTCTATCGCGTTGCATTTCGATCCTCCTCGTGGTTGCCATGGAGTCGGATCTCAGGGTCTCGCCGCAGGAAGTCCATTCCAATGCGGTCACCAGGCGTATCGGAGGTTCGGCTGGCCGCTGCCGGGGTGCGGCTACCCGTATGGGAAACCTGCCTCCGAAGCGGGACAATCGGCCCCGTGAGCAGGCGAATCCTGATCGTGGATGACCACCCTGGCTTCCGGGCCAGCGCCCGTCGGACGCTCGAAGCGGGCGGCTTCGACGTGATCGGGGAAGCGGACGACGGAGCGGCCGCGCTCGACGCAGCGGGAGATCTCACCCCGGACGTGGTCCTGCTCGACGTTCAGCTACCCGACGCGAGCGGGATCGACCTCGCCGGCAAGCTCTCTGCGAACGGCGGCCCGGCCGTGATCCTGACCTCCAGCCGTCCCCTGGACCAGCTCGGTCCCGATGTAACGAGGAGCGGCGCGCTCGGCTTCATCCGGAAGGATGAGCTCACCGCGTCGGCGATAGAAGAGCTGGTCGCGTGAGTTCGATGGCACCTCTGCGGCGAGCCCTGGTGGCCCTTGGGATCGTCGGGATATTGCTCGGTATCGCGACCTTCGTGATGGTGGCGAAGGGCGACGCCGCTGAGGTGCCGCTGCTCGAGGCGATCCTCACGCTGCTCATCGGCTGGTCATTCATCGGCACCGGCCTCTATGCCTGGGATCGGCGGCCCAGCAACCTGGTCGGCCTGCTGATGGTCGGCGTGGGCTTCGCCTGGTTTTTGTCGGAGTTCAAGGTCTCCGACATTCCTTTCGCCGCCTCGATCGGGTTCGCCGCCAACAGCCTCCCGGTCGCGATCCTGATCCACCTGCTGATCGTCTTTCCCAGCGGACGTGCCCGAGGACGCCTAGACCGATTCTTCATCGGCTACGCCTACGTCGCCGGCGGACTGGTCGCCGCGATCCCCACCCTCTTCTACAACCCCGGCGCTGATCCGAATTGCACCGGCTGCGTCGCGTCGAACCCCCTGATGATCCACGACAACCTGGATCTCGTCCACGGGATCTTCAACACCCTGAGCGCGGTGAGCATTCCCGTCCTCGCGGCGCTGGTAGTCCATCTCGTTCGACGGGCGCGGGCGGCGAGTCCGGAGGAACGCCGCAGCCAGGAGCCTGTCTGGTGGGCCGGCACCGCCACGGTCTTCCTCTTCGCGGCTGCCCTCGTCACGAACCTCGCCCCGGAAAACGGAAACTTCGACGACATCCTCTGGTACGTGGCCAACGTGGTGATCGCAACCGTCCCATTCGCCTTCCTGCTCGGCCTGCTGCGGACGCGGCTCTCGGAGGCCGACCTGGTCGCGGAGGAGAACGTGCGCCTCGACGCCGAGCTCCAGGCCCGGCTCGATCAGCTCCGGGAATC
>DATDKQ010000246.1:0-9421 GCA_036519915.1 Solirubrobacterales bacterium
CGGCTGATCGCCGGACAATCTGCGCCTGCCCCCCTCAGGTACCCCGATTGGCTCGGCCGCTGGCCGGCCGTGATCGGCGTGCTGCTCTTCGTCTGGCTCGAGCTGATCGCCGGCGGTGGCGCCTCACCCACCCCACACGACATCGGGGTGGCGACGGTCATCTACAGCCTCATCACCTTCGTCTGCATGGCGCTCTTCGGCGTCGAGGAGTGGATCGAGCGTGGCGAGACCTTCAGCGCCTTCTTCGGGATGTTCTCCCGGCTCGCGCCCTTCGAGGCGAGAAGGCGGGAGCTGGGAATCAGGAAGTTCCTGACCGGAGCTCCACAGTGGGCTGCCGTGCCGGGGGCTGCCGCGCTGGTGCTCGCCTCGATCGCTGTGACCAGCTTCGACGGCGCGCAGGAGGGCGCCCTCTCGGGCTCGATCAGGTGGACCTTCGAGCGCTGCAGCGACATCGGGTTCAGCCTCCCGGATTCATTCCGGGTCGCGAACACGATCTGGCTGCTGGTCGTCTTCGCCGGCGTCTCCCTGCTCTACTGGCTGGGGGTCAAGGGAATGCACACGGTGCGTGGCTCGCCCCCGGTCAAGGATCTGGCGCGCTCATTCGCGCACACCCTGATCCCGATCGCGCTCGCCTACCTGGTGGCGCATTACTTCAGCGCCTTCCTCTACCAGGAGCAGGCGCAATTCACCTACATCCTCTCGGACCCGCTGGGCCACGGCTCGGACCTGTTCGGCACGGCGGGCGGCGGGATCAACTACGGGATCGTCGGCTCGAACACCGTCTGGTACGTGCAGGTCGCCGCCCTCGTGATCGGCCACGTCACGGCCCTCACGCTTGCCCATGACCGGGCGCTCGGGGTGTACGACAGCGTTCGCAACGCCTCCCGCTCGCAGTACTTCATGCTCGCGGTGATGGTCGCCTTCACCTGCTTCGGACTGTTCCTGCTCTCCCAGGCGAACGCGTGACGTCCGCGCCGCCCGTGTCATCGAAGGCGTAGAGGCAGCGAAAGCCGTTTCGCTCCTCCCATGGCCGATCAGGCTGACACACTGAATCCAGGATGCCCGCGGTCCCGATCCTCGCTCACCTCGGCCACTGGTATCTCTGGGTGCCGTACGCGATCCCGGTCGTGATCGTGTTGGCCGCCTCCTTCCGGGCTTTCAGGCAGCAGCGCCGCGAGGGCCGCTTGGAGCAAGGGGCCGAGAAGCCGAATCGCTGACAGGTCGACGGCGAGCCGACAGCTCGAGCACGGCGAGCGTGAGGGCGATCGGAACCGTGGCCGGCAGCTCCGATACGAAGAAGAAGAGCAGGTCGAAGGCCAGCGCCAGACAGGCGGCCAGCCCGGTGGCGCGAAGCTGCAGCTGACGCTCGCCCGCGAGCATCGCGCCAAGGACCCCGGCGACGAACAGATCCCCGAAGCCGAGCACGGCATCGCCGAAATGTGCGAACTGAAGCTGCGGCAGGCTGGCCACAGGCGCGGCGGCGTTCAACACGGCGTTCGGGCTCTGCAGCAGATCGCCGGTGACGAGGCACGCGTCCACGATCGCCATCGCGTAGATCCCGAGCCTGAGCCAGCGAATTGGAACCACCCCCGCGATCAATGTCCCGAGAGCGACGCAGGCGAGCGCCGAGAGCGCGAGCGCCGCAGCCTCCCCCGTGAGCGTCTCGGGGATTGCCCAGGCGAGTGCGAACAGCGGGATCGGCAGGACCGCCAGTCCAATTCGAGCACCGTGCATCGCCCAGGCGAGGGCGAGGGCGGCCAGGATCGGAACCGCGACCAGCGCCAGGTAGGTGAGGGCGTCGGCGAGTTCCGGAAAGAGCGCAATGCCGATGATGACCACAACGATTGATCCCGGGAGAACGACCGCCCACCACCGGCTTTCGAGCCGAACGGCAAAGGGCAGGCTTCGCCTCGCGGGAAGCGCGACCAGGGTCGCCTGCACGAGGCTGAGGATCGCGATCGAGGGTGCGAAGGGCATAGCTCGGGGGCCGAGGACGGCCGCGCTCAGCGGTCCTGGGTGTGCTCGATCGGCGCCTGGGTCTGATCGTTGTGGACGGGGGGCGACGACCCCTTGAGCGCGACCGTCGACCCCAATGTGGCGGCGACGAAGATGCCCGCGGTTGCAGCCTTGATTCGCCTGTCAGTCAACCAGCTGTGATGCTGTGCCTGCAGCCACGACCTCGCTCCGCTGGCCCCCGCCATTGCGGCCATTGCACATGCGGCGCACATGGAACGAAAGCTACCGCCGGTACCTAAACGGATCCACCCCTGCAGGTCATGCACTCTCCCCGTAGGGTCACATCGTGGCTCGAGACGTCGAAGTCGGGTCGTTCGGCGAGCGCCAGAATCGCCTTCTCGAGGCCGTCGTCCTCGAACGCGACCACTCGACCACATTGCTCGCAGACAATGTGGTGATGGTGGTGGCCGCTGGGATCGACCCGTTCGAAGCCGGCCGCGTCCCCCTTCACGTCGACCCGCTGAATCAGCCCGAGGCCCTCGAGCTGTTCCAGAGCGCGGTACACGGTCGCCCGGCCCACTTCGGGCAGCTGACGGTCGATCTCGAGTGCAGTCAGCGCGCAGCGCTCCCCACCGAGCAACTCGACCACCTGCCGCCTGCCGCCTCCGCTCCGGAAGCCCGCCTCGGCGAGGGCGCTGAGCGCGCGGTCGGTCCATCTCTCTTCACGCTGACTCATCGAGCGACCCCCGGTCGCGGGTCGCCGGAGAGAGAGAGCCGGTCCAACAGTTCCCGGGCGCCTGCGGCGGCGAGAGCCGCGAGGTAGGCGACGACGATGCAGGCAGCGATCGAGGCGCCGGCGGCGACCCCTCCGTAGTAGGACAGGTAGATGCCGATCACGCCGCTGGCGATCCCGATCAGCGAGGCGGCGAGCATCATCGTGGGGACACGGTGGGTGAAGACCCTCGCCGTCGCGGCGGGACCGACCAGGGCCGCAACGGCGAGCAGGGTTCCCAGCCCCTGGGCGGCGACCAGCACGGCCGCCGCCAGCAGCATCAGCACCGCGGCGTCGGCGAGGGCGGGGGAGGCGCCGATCGAGCGGGCGGTGGTGCGATCGAAGGCAACGGCGAGCAAGCGCCAGTGGAGCACGACCAGGCTTACCAGCACCGCCGCCGCCAGGATCCCGGAGAGCAGCAGGTCGGAGTCGGAGGGCGCGAGGATGTCGCCGAACAGCAGGCTCTGAATCCCAGGAGGGGAGTCGGGGGAGAGGGCGAGCAGGGCGCCGAGCCCGAAGAAGGCGGTCACCACCACGGCGACAGCGGTGTCCCGGCCGATGCCCGGAACACGACCGATCAGCGCGATCGCGAGGGCAGCCACCGCGATGCCGGGGATGCCGCCGGCGAGTAGTGGGATCCCGGCCAGGGCGGCGAGCACCAGCCCGGGGAAGAGCGCGTGCGAGAGCGACTCCGCTGCGTAGGAGACGCCGTAGAAGACGACCCAGCAACCGAGCGCGCCGCCCGCCAGGGAGATCAGGACGACCTCGAGGAGGGCGCGGCGGATGAACTCCTGGGAAAGCGGGTCTGTGACGAAGTCGATCATCAGTGATGGTGTGCCGGGAGCACCCCGACATGGTCGCTGCCGGGTATCTCGATGATCGCCCCGGCGTAGGTGGCCTCCAGCACCTCGCGGTCGAGCACCTCGTCCGGCCTGCCGAACGCGATCTGACGGTGGTTCAGGCAGAGCACCGCGTCCCAGCGCCTGGCCTGTCTGAGGTCGTGGGTCGCGATCACGACGCCGCGGCCTTCTCGGGCGAGCTCCGCGATCAGAGACTCGAGACTTTGCGCGGCGGGAACGTCCAGTCCCGAGAAGGGCTCGTCCAGCAGAAGGAGCTCGGCGTCCTGGACGAGCCCGCGCGCGATCAGCACCCGCTGGCGCTGGCCGCCGGAGAGATCACCGAATGTGTCGTCGGCCCTTCCGGCGACACCAACCCGTTCGAGGGCGTCACGCGCCAGCTCGCGGTCGGCGCCTCCTGGGCGTTTCCACCACGGCAGCCGCGGAAGCGCTCCCATCAGAGCGACGTCGAGCGCCGAGACTGGGAAGTCGAGCCGGGACCGCTCCGTCTGCGGGACCGTGGCGGTCCGGCCGCGGACTTCAAGCGTTCCGCGCATGGGGCGCAGCTCACCGAGCAGCACGCGGAGCAGAGTGGTCTTGCCGCCACCGTTCGGCCCGAGGAGCGCGACGCGCTGGCCGACATCGACCTCGAAGGTCACGTCCTCGATCGCCGGGAGCCGCCCGTAGCCGGCTGCAAGTTGGCTGGCGGAGGCGAGGATCACCATCACCCTCCCAGGGGGATCGCACAGACGCTCGCCGAAGCGACGTTGCCGGTGGTGTCCGCGCTGAACGCCTGGAACATGGCTTCCGTGTTCGCCGCCTCCATCTTCAAGTAGGTGTCACCGCTCGAGCCCTCCGGTCCGAGCGTGTCCCCATACAAGTCCTGCCCGACCTTTGCTCCGGTCTGCGAGGCGATGGTCTCGGCCAGCTTTGGGCTCAGCGAGCTCTCGGGGAAAATCGCTTTGACGTGCTCTGAGCGAACGACGTCCGCGAGGTCGCTGAGGTCCTGGGCGTTCGGCTGCGCCTGAGTGGTCTGAGACGGGATGACGGCGCCGACCACCTGGATCCCGTAGCGGTTGGCGAAGTAGCCGAAGGCGTCGTGGTCGGTGACCAGCTTGCGGTCGGACGCCGGCACGGACTGGAAGCACTGTGCGATCCCGGAGTCGAGTGCCTTCAGCTTCGCCTCATAGGCAGCCGCGTTCGCCGCGAAGGTGGCCTTGTCCTTGGGATCGATCGCGGACAGCTGCGTCGTGATCTCCCGCACCGCCGCTTCGGCGTTGCGCGGGTCGTGCCACCAGTGCGGGTCGTACTGCGAAGCCTCGGGACCGCTCGACTCCCCGGGCAGCTTCACCGGGACGCTCGCGCCGAGGTCGACCACCTTGGCGTCGCTGCCGGAGTCGTCGACCACCTTGCCCATCCAGGCGTCCAGGTTGTCCCCGTTCTCGAAGACGATCTTGGCGTCCGCCGTGTTCGCGACGTCGTCGGGCCGCGGTTCGTAGTCGTGAGGATCGGTGTTCGGGGCCAGGATTTGGGTGACGTCCACCTTGTCTCCACCGACCTCGTGCGCGAAGTCCCCGATCTGGGTGGTCGTCGCAACCACGGCCACCTTGCCCGAGTCCGAGCCGGAGCCTCCGCAGCCCGCGATCAGGAATACGGCCCCCACGGCGCCTGCGAGCGCAAGGCCCCGCGTTCGCGAGCCGATCGCTCGGACGATGCCGGCGAGGGCGAAGACGGCGCCGCTGAGCGTGGCGATCGTCGCGCCGGGCGGGGCGTTGGTCTTCACCGAGAGCCAGAGCCCGACCGTCCCCTCGGCCGCCGCGAGCAGGACGCTCCAGAGCTGCCAGGTGGTCATCCGGTTCACGAACAGACGCACCGTCGCGGCCGGCGCGACGAATAGAGCGGTGACCAGCAGGGCGCCGATGATCGTCAGCGCGGCGGTGGTCGCGAGAGCGATCAGGGCGAGGAGCACAAGCTCGAGCCAACCGGCGGTACCAGCCGATGCGGGCGTGCCGAGTTCATCGAAGCCCGTGGCAAGCCAACGGCGGCCGAGAATCACGCTGGCGATCAGCACGACCGCGGTCGCGACGATCGCCAGCCTGATGTCGGCGGAGTCGGTCAGCAGGAGGCTGCCGAAGAGCAGCTGCTCGACGTTCGACCCGGAATGGAAGACGTCGCTCGCCAGGATCACGCCGGCCGCGAGGCAGCCGACGAGGACGAGCGCGGTCAGGCTGTCATAGCCGGCCGTGCGGCGGCGCGACAAGCCCCAGATGACGGCCGTGAACAGCGCGGCTACGCCGAACGCACCCAACGGGGCGGAGAAGCCGAGACCTTCGGCCAACACAAGACCGGGAAAGGCCGCGGTCCCCACGGCATGGGAGAAGAACGCGAGCCCGCGCAGAACGATCCAGGTGCCAAGCACCCCGGCGCCGAGCGCCAGGACCAGGACCTCGACCAGACCGCGTTGTACGAAGGGCAGCGAGAAAGGGTCTAGCACTCTGTCCTATCCGCGCTGCCCAAGCGGTTACTCCACGGGTGCGTCCAGCGCGTCCCAGTCGTCCTTGCTGGCGAACTTCGTCAGCTTGGTGCCCTCGTTGACCGCCTTGAAGGCATAGCGGACCTGGGTCTTGCCGTCCTTGCCCTGGCGCTCATATGTGGTCTTGGTGACTTCGGACTCGGGAATCTGAACCTTTTCGCGCTTCTTCACGTCGTAGAACTCGATCGCCATTCGGGAATCTCCTCTCGTTCCGCCCGCTGCCGGCATGCCGATCGGCGGGAGGCTGGGTAATGATAATGAGACTTGATCTTATTTGCAGCCTGGGTGTATCGCGACTGCAGGCAGGAGGATTCCCGCTAGGTCGGACGTTCATGCAGAGATCGTGCCTTACGACACTAAGTCGCGGAACAGCGCTAGTCGCTCACGCGCAACGCGCGATCCATCTCGTCCGCGAGCCGCGGGTGGTGGTAAGCGCCGGGACTGCGCAGGGCCTCCAGGACTTGCTGTCGGCTTCGGTCGTCCTTGTCCTGACTCATCTTCACCTTGCAGACGAATCTCGTGATCGGAATGCGCAGGCCGACGGTTCCGCGGGACAACCGCTCACCGATCTCAGCGTCGAGGTAGGCCGGCTTCGCAGCGTTTCGCTCGAAGTGCTCGACCAGGCGGGTCAGAACAGCCAGATTCTCTTCCGGTTCGAGGACCTCGGGAACGCCGTAGCAGTGCGCGACGCTGAAATTCCACGTCGGAACGCGCGTTGCCTGCTCGCTGTACCAGCTCGGCGAGATGTAGCCGTGAGGCCCAGCGACGATCAGGAGCACCTCCGAGTCTCCAATGCCATGGACTCGCTCGTCGGGCCTGCCCACATGCGTGACGACCGTCAGTTGCTCGGGTGCCGCCCGATCGTCCAGCAGCACCGGATAGTGAGACGCGACCAGCTCTTCACCGCTGTGACTGACGATGGTCGCCCAAGGGTTCTCGGCAATCAGACGTCGTACGACCGCCGCGTCAGTCACCTCATGCTTCGGGTTATGGCGCATGGCCGCCGAGCCTAACGGCCGGCCGCCTACGCAGGCTGAACCTGGCGCTCGCCGAGGATCTCGCCCAGGCGTCGCTCCAGGGCGACCGAGATCGCCGCGCGCACCGGACCGGGCTCCAGACGCTCGACCAGCGCCTCGAGGAAGCCCTCGATGATCAGCCGTTTGGCCTCCTCGACCGACAGGCCGTGGGAGCGGAGATAGTGGAGTTGCTCGGGATCGATCTGCGCGACGGCGGCAGCGTGGGTGCAGCGCACGTCGTTCGCTTCGATCTCCAGACCCGGAATCGCGTCCGCGTGCGCCGACTTCGAGAGCAGCAGGTTGCGGCTCTCCTGGAAGGCGTCGGTCTGCTGGGCGCCTGGGTCGACGCGGATCATCCCGCGCCAGACCGCGGTAGCTGACTCCTCCAGGACGCCACGGAAGGCGAGGTCGGAGGTCGTGTTCTCTGCGGCGTGCTCCTGGGTGGTGTCGAAGTCGAGGTGCTGGGTGCCGTTGCCGGCGTAGGCGCCGGTCACGCGGGCACTCGAGCCCTGGCCCGCCAGCCTCGTCTCCATCCGGACCTTGCCTCGAGCTGAGCCGAAGCCGAGTGCCACCCAATCAAGGTGTGCGTCGCGCTCCACCTCCGCGCGCTGGGTGCCGAAGACCCAGGCCCGCTCGCTGAGGCCCTGGGCGGTGACGTAGCGCAGGTTGGCGCCGGGCCCGACCCAGATCTCGGCGACGGTGTTGAAGAGGGAATCCGGGTTTGAGTCGGTGGAGAGCCACTGCTCCCAGACCTCTGCCTCAGCCCCCTCCTCGAGCACGATCAGTGTCCGGAAGGAGAGCGCCGTGGCTTCGGCGTCCTGGACGGCGGCGATCAGCGCCGGAGCCTCGAGACGTTTGCCCCGGGGCACGTAGACGAGCGCCCCCCCGCGCCAGGCGCCGTCGTTGCGGGCGACGAACGGATCGTCGCCCGGCGCCAGCGCGCCGAGCATCTCGCGGAGGTGCGGGAAGCGCTCGAGAGAGCTCTCCAGCGAGGCGACCAGCGGCTCGTGCGGGCGCCCGTCGCCATCGACGTCGACCGACGCGCCCTCGAGGGTCGCGCCATCCACCTGGACGACCAGATGATCGCTGCCCTCGGGCGGGTTGAGGACTCCGTCCGCACGCGTGCGGGCCTCCGGGTCGCCGCCGGTGGCAGGCGCGTAGGCGTCGAGGTCCAGCCCGGAGAGGTCCGTGAACTCCCAGCCGCGCGTTTTCTGCGTCGGCAGCGGCGGTGCCGCGCCGCCGTCAGCCAATCGAGCCCTCCATCTGCAGCTCGATCAGGCGGTTCAGCTCGACCGCGTACTCCATCGGGAGCTCCTTGGTGATCGGCTCGATGAAGCCGTTGACGATCATCTTGGAGGCCTCCTCCTCGTCCAGCCCGTGGGACTGGAGGTAGAAGATCTGCTCCTCACCGACCTTCGAGACGGTCGCCTCGTGGCCGACGTCGACGTCGTCCTCGCTGATCCTGATCGTCGGGTAGGTGTCGGAGCGCGACTCCTCGTCGAGCAGAAGCGCGTCGCAGACCACCTTCGACTTCGACTCCGAAGCTCCCTTGGCGATCTCGAGCAGGCCGCGGTAGCTGGTCCGCCCGGCGTCCTTGGAGATCGACTTGGAGAAGATCGACGAGGTCGTCTTGGGTGCAGCGTGGATGATCTTGCCGCCGGCGTCCTGGTGCTGGCCCTGGCCGGCGAATGCGATCGAGAGGATCTCGCCGTGCGCGCGCTCGCCGAGCAGGTAGATCGACGGGTACTTCATCGTCAGCTTCGAGCCGAGGTTGCAGTCGACCCACTCCATTGTCGCGTCCTCGTGGGCGACCGCCCGCTTGGTGACGAGGTTGTAGACGTTCTGCGACCAGTTCTGGACGGTCGTGTAACGGACCCGCGCCTTGGGCTTGGCGACGATCTCGACCACCGCGGAGTGCAGTGAGTCGGTCGAGTAGACCGGCGCGGTGCAGCCCTCGATGTAGTGGACGTCCGAGCCCTCCTCGGCGATGATCAGCGTCCGCTCGAACTGACCCATGTTCTCGGTGTTGATCCGGAAGTAGGCCTGCAGCGGCATCGCGACCGAGACGCCCGCCGGGACGTAGACGAAGGAACCGCCCGACCAGACGGCCGAGTTGAGCGCGGCGAGCTTGTTGTCGTTGGGCGGGATGATCGTCGCCCAGTACTCCCGGACCAGGTCCTCGTGCTCGCGGAGGGCGGTGTCCATGTCGGTGAAGATCACGCCCTGCTCCTCGAGCTTCTCGTTCACCTGGTGGTAGACGACCTCCGACTCGTACTGGGCGCCGACACCGGAGAGGAACTTGCGCTCG
>DATDKQ010000247.1:0-13563 GCA_036519915.1 Solirubrobacterales bacterium
TCGTCCTTGGCTCCGGCTTGCAGCACCTCGATCCCGCTCATGATCCCGGCAAGCGGATTTCGCAGCTCGTGCGCCGCGTTGGAGACGAACTCGGCCTCGGCCTGCTCGCGCTTGAGCTCCTCGGTGCGATCGCGGACCACCACGAGGACGGCGTGCTCGGCCGGGACCTGCCTGGCCTGCACGCCGTAGAGCCGCCCGTCGATCGAGAGCACCGGGATCTCGTCCGCGCCGTGCTCGGCGGCGCGGCGGAGGGACGGCGCCAGCGCCGGCGCGGGTCGGCCGTCGTGGACCAGGCGGCTGGCGGCCGGGTTGGTGAAGCGCACCATGCCGTCCTCGCCGGCCACGATCACCGCCTCGGTGAGGCCGTCGAAGACCGCCGAGAGGCGGTCGCGCTCGGTGGCGAGCATGTCGAACGTCTTGCGGAGCTCCCGGCGCATCGTGTCGAGCGAGCGGGTGAGGTCCCCGATCTCGTCGCCTCCCCCGGGCGCCAGCGGTGCCTCGAAGTCTCCGGCGGCCATCTGCTCCGCCGAGCGCGCCAGGCGCCGGATGCGGATCGCGATCAGGGAGGACGCCAGGAAGCCGACCAGGACGCCGATCACGATCGCGATCATCAGCGCGCGGAGGCGGTCCCCGCGGAGCTCGTCGAAGGCATGGGTCAGGGCGGGGGGCGGCTCGGCGCGGACGATCACCGTCCCACGGACCGGCACCTTGCCGCTGCCGAAGATCGGGGCGGCGGCCACGGTGACGTTGTCCGGCAGCATCGCGTTGTAGCGGCGGCCATCGAGCGCGACGCGAAAGGCCTCCGGCCTCTGCTGCAAGGAGTCGAGCCCGGCGAAGTTCTGGCCCGGTGCGAAGGCGTGGCCGTGGCGGTTCAGCGCCCAGGCCTTGAACGTCGTGGTGTCGGCCTGGGTCAGCACGTTGGCCGCGTGGAACTTGTCGGAGCGCCCGAGGTCGTCCGCCAGGCTGGCCGTCTTGCCGACGGCCAGGTCCGCGGACTCGCTCTGCAGGGTGCGGCCGGAGGAGTCGTCGACGAAGACGTAGACCGAGGCGGCGGTGATCAGGCTGACGAGCGCGAAGGCAGCGCCGAGCCAGAGCCGCATCGGAATCCGGCGGCCTCTCTCCCCACCCCTCTTCATGAAACGGCGGCGCACCCTCGGTTCTACAACCATCGTGGAGAAGATTGTTACCGCTTGCTCACACTTGCGGTGCAAGCGCCGCGGTCAGCCGCAACCAGAGCGCCTCGAGGGCGAGCTCCTCGGAGACGTTGACCCGCAGGCGGCGGCGGGTGTCGAGCACCCATTCGACGGCTGCCCGGGCGTCCGCCGGGTCGAGTCCGTCGGCGTCCTCGGCCAGCTGCTCGAGACGGTCGGTGTTGAGAACGACATCGTCTGCGCCTGAGGAGATCGCCGCCAGGTCGCGGTACCAGTCGCAGCAGAGAGCGAGACCGAGGTCGAGCGTCTGGGTGCGGGCCCGCCGCTCGGTGCGCCGCACCTGCTCGATCGCCTCCCGAGTGAGCTTCCCCTTGCGTCCGCGGCGAGCAGTGACCTCAGCTTCCTCGAGCAGCCGGCTCTCCTCCTCGGCCCCTGCCCGCTCCCCGGCCTCGCTGGCCGCCGCGAGCAGCCCGCGCCAAGGCTCGGTGGCGCCGGACCCGGAGCGTGGGGCCCGAGCCGCCTCCTCGGCGGTGGCACGCAGCGCTGCGCCGCGCTCGTCGGCGAGGAGGCGGGCGAGCTCGACGTCGCCGCCGCTCAGGCGGGCGGCCGCGTCCGCATCGGCACCCGCGCCGAGCGCCTCTAGGACCGCGTCGGGTGCCAGTGGCCCGAACTCGATCGGCGCGCAGCGGGAGAGGATCGTCTCGGCGAGCTGCTCCGGCTCGGAGCAGATCAGGATCAGGTGTGCGAAGGGGGCCGGCTCCTCGAGGGTCTTGAGCAGGGCGTTCTGGCTTTCGTCGCGCAGGTCCTCTGCCTCCTCGATGACGAACACACGGCGCGTTCCCTCCGCCGGGCTGAGGCTGGCGGCGCGGATCACCTGTTCGCGGACGTCCTCGACCAGGTGCTGGGCGCCCGGGGGGCGAAGCCAGACCAGGTCGGGGTGCGGCGACGGATCGAGCAGCGCACGGCGGCGGGCGTCATCCGGATCCGAGGCACCCTCGGCGAGCAGCTCGGCGGCAAACGCCCGCGCCGCCGCGGCCTTGCCCGAGCCGCGCGGCCCCCGGAAGAGGTAGGCGTGGCCGGGCGCCCCCAGGGCGGCGGCCAACGCGAAGGCGGCCCGCGGCTGATGCCGGGTCGCCTCGGCGAGGGCCTCGGGGATCGCCGGGCTGTTGGCGGTGGCCTCCATCATCTAACGGGTCGCTCCTCGGACTTCGTCCTGCGGGCGCCCTCGCATCAGAACCCCCCGCACCTCGGCCAGCACCGCGGCGTGGACGGACTCCGGGTCCCCGGCGGCGTCGACCACCCGGACCCGGTCGGGGTGGCGGCGAGCGACCTCGTCATAGCCCTCCGCCACCAGCCGTTGCAGCTCGATCCCCTCGCCCTCGAACCTGTCGGCCTTGCGGCGCCCGATCCGTGCAGCGGCTGCGTCCGGGTCGATGCGGAGCAGGATGGTCAGGTCGGGCCAGACCCCACCCGTCGCCAGGTCGCAGATCTCCTCGACCCGCTCCGCACCCAGTCCGCGCGCCACGCCCTGGTAGGCGACGCTCGAGTCGCTGAACCGATCGCAGACCACGTCGCGGCCCTCGTCCCCGGCGGGACCGATCACCTGCGCGACCAGCTCTGCCCGTGCGGCGCAGAAGAGCAGCAGCTCGGCGAGGGCGTCCAGGTCCAGGGCCGGGTCCTTGAGCAGCCCGCGGATCCGCTCGCCGGTCTCGGTGCCGCCCGGCTCGCGCACCAGCACGACCTCGTCGCCCAGCGCCCGGGCGAGCAACCTGGCCTGGGTCGTCTTGCCCGAGCCGTCAATTCCCTCCAGTGAGATGAACATCGGCGTCCCAGGCTAGCCCTCGCTCCCGCCCGAGTGGGCGCACCTTCAGCGTCGTTCGTCGCGGAACATCGCGAGCGCGTGCTCGCCCGCTGGGTGCGCGCGAAACTCCCGCACGACCGCCGCCATAGCTACCGGCAGCTCCTGAGGTTGCGGCAGGGGCACCCCGTACTCCGGCGGCATCAGGACGGACGCCGCCAGCGCGGCAAACGTCAGGTCGGCGGCGGTGAATCGGTCGCCGCAGAGATATGGCCGGCCGTCGCTGAGCCGCTTTGCAACGGCGTCGAAGGTCATCCGCACCTGCGCCTCGGAGTACGCCGCCGTTGCGGGCGTGATGTCGAGGTAGCGATCGATCACCCGTGTGACCACCGGATAGGCCAGCGGCAGCGCCCGGCGCTCCCAGCCGGGGACGCCGGTACACGCGTAGGCGATCGCGAGATCGCGGCGTCCGCGCATCGCGTTGTACATCCACCTTCGTCCATTTGGTCCCAGATTCGCGTCGAAGTCGCGTTCCAGGACTCGAACCTCGGCGGCGGCGTCCGGATCGTCCGGGTACAGCCGCTGACCCGGCGGCGCCTTGGCATCGGCCTCGTCGACGATGTCGGCCGAGTCGGCCAGCACGCGGTCCCCGCAGACGAGCACCGGGGCGGTCCTCCCACCTCCCGCTCGCTTCACGGCTAGCCAGTGGATGAGCTGCAGATGCGCCTGCTCCCGGTACCCCACGCCCGCGCGATCCAGCGCCCAGCGAGCCTTCTCGCAGTAATGGCTGATCGGAATCGTGATCAGGACGCACGGCTGGCCGGACGGACTCGTATCCGACTGGATCACGGATCCAGCTCGCGATCCTCGATCAGAATCCACGGCGGGCCATGCTAGTGCCCGGGCTTGGCCGCGCCGCTAGCTCTTCGCGCGGGGCTTCGGCTTCGCGCGCGAGCCGTTACCTGACTTGGCGCGCGACCCGGCGCCGTTCTTCGCCTTGGCGCCGTTGCCGCGGGCTCGCTTCACCTTCGTCGCCGAGGCCTGGCCGGCGATCTTCTCGGCTTCCTTGACCGCATCGGCACTGTCGGGACCGTCGGCACCGTCCTTCGCCGCCGCCTCCGCGGCCTCCTTGGCCGCCTTCGCCTCCTCGCGCTCGGCGCGGCGGCGCTTCATCTCGGCCATCGAGGGGCACTCGTCGTTCAGGCAGAGCTTCCAGGGGCGGCCACGCCAGGGGATCACCTGCAGGCGCGGCGTGCGGCCGCAGACCGAGCAGACCTCCTCGATCTTGTAGAGGCCCCTGACCCGCTGGGGCAGCGGGAAGGTCTGGTCACAGGAGTCGGGCGAGTCGGGGTTGTCGCCGTCCCAGCCCTGGCAGCCGACGAAGCGCTTGCCGGACTTGCGGGCCTTGATGATGCGAAGCATGTTCGGGGAGCCGTCCTCCTGCTTGCGGCCGGCCTCCTCGCAGACGATGCACGGGCCCAGGATTCGGTCCTGGTCCATCCCAGCCCAGACCTCGCGCGCGAACTTGCGCCACTTGGCGTCCTCCTCGTCCGTGCTGACGTCGTCGCCCATCTCGTCGAAGGCCGAGCGCAGCATGTCGCGGCTGTCGGCGAGCACCTGGTCCTTGGTCATCTCGCCGGCGGCGATCTGGTCCATCTCCGCCTCCATCTCGGCGGTCATGTCCGGCGTCGCCATCCGCGGCACGTAGTGCTCGAAGGCCTTTGACATAGCGATCCCCGTCTCCGAGGGCTCCGGTGGATTGCCGAAGACGTAGCCGCGGTCGTACAGCTTCTGGATGATGTCGGCGCGCGTCGCCTTGGTGCCCAGGCCGCGCTCCTCCATCATCTCGATCAGCTTGCCCTGACTGATGCGGGGCGGCGGCGGGGTCTCCTTGCCTTCCATCTCGACGCCCTCGAGATCGAGCTCCTGCCCCTCCTCGAGCTTGGGGATCTCGGTGTCCGCGGAGCGCGCGTATGTGTAGATCGCGGCAAAGCCGGGGTCGAGCACGACCGAGCCGCGGACGAAGTAGGTCTCCCCTTCATCTGCCGTCGGAGTGCCCTTGGCCGTGACGATGTTGGCCCGGGTCGACTCGCTGATCATCGGCGGCGAGAACGTGGCGAGGAAGCGGCGGGCGACCAGCTCATAGACCCTGCGGTGAGCCTCCGAGCGCGCCTCGAGACGCTTCGGGTTGACCGCCTGCGTCGGATAGATCGGCGGGTGGTCGGTCGTCTCCTTCTTGCCGCGGGTGGCCTCGAGTGAACGCCCATCGACCAGGAACTCGGCCGCCTTGAAGTCGTCGACCGCGACCAGCTGCTTGACCAGCTCCTTTGTGTCGAGCGACTTCGGGTAGACGGTGTTGTCGGTCCGCGGGTAGGAGATGTAGCCGTCCATGTAGAGGTCCTCGGCGATCCGCATCGCCCGCGAGGGCGTGATGCCGAGCCGGCTGGAGACATCGGTGGTGAAGGCCGTGGTGTTGAGCGGGGTGGGCGGCTTGCGGGTGTTCTTCTTGGCGCTGATCTCCTTGACCGTGCCCGGGCTCTTCGAGTTGGCGACAGCTGCCTTGGCCTCGGCCTCATCCCAGAACTTGTCGGCGGTGTGCTCGGCGACGAAGCTGCCGTCGGGGTGGGCGAAGCTCGCGGTGACCTCCCAGAAGGGCTCGGGCTCGTGGGCGCGGCGCTCGAGCTCGCGCTGCACGATCAGCCCGAGCGTCGGGCTCTGCACGCGGCCGACCGAGAGGAAGTTCGAGCCGAAGCGCCGAGTCGCCATCGAGACGGAGCGGGTGAGCGTGGCTCCCCAGATCAGGTCGATGTCCTGGCGCGCCGCGCCGGCATTGGCGAGCGGCATCGAGAGCTCCTCGAGGTTGTCGAAGGCGCGCTGGATCTCGTCCTTGGTGAGCGCTGAGTAGCGGGCGCGCTTCACGCCGACGAAGTCGCCGTTGTTGCCGTCCGCGAGCTGCGGGTTCGACTCGACGACCTCCTGCAGCGCCTCGAGACCGATCAGCTCGCCCTCGCGGTCGTAGTCGGTCGCGATCACGATGTCGTCGGCGTCCTTCGCCACCTTCTTCAGGGCTCGCACGACGTTCTTGTCCGTCGGCTCCTTGATCAGCTCGGCGTCGATCAGGTCGCGGGGGTTGGTCTGCTGCCAGTTGTTGTACGACTCGGGGAAGGCGGGGTTGAGCACGTGGCCCTTCAGGCCAATGGTCATCTGGGGCCCGCCGGAGCCCTCCCAGGTGTAGAACGGCGTCTTGTAGGACGCGCCTTCGGTGGCGGTCCCACCGCTCAAGATCTCCGCGATCTTCTTCGCGCTGTTGTTCTTCTCAGTGACGATCAGTCGCATATCGGCCTTCCACGGTAGCCGCGACCCGGGATGCCCCCTGGTGATACGTCGAATGGGTCGATGCGGTCGGCGAGCGTAGCAGGGGGCTTATGGTGCCCCCCGTGAAATCGGTCGTCACAGGCGGCGCGGGGTTCATCGGCTCGCACCTGGTCGATTCTTTAGCCGCCCGCGGCGACGAGGTCCTCGTGCTGGACGACTTCTCCAGCGGCAAGCGGGAGAACCTGGCCGATGCGCTGGAAGCGGGGGCGGAGGTGATCGAGCTCGACGTCGCCGACGCCCAGGCGATGTTCGACGCCGTCGGCACGTACAAGCCGCAGAACGTCTTCCATCTCGCGGCGCAGATCGACGTGCGCCGCTCGATGGCCGATCCAGGCTTCGACGCTCGCCTCAACGTGGTCGGCACCGTGAACGCGCTCGAGGCCGCCACACGCGCGGGGGCCGCGAAGTTCGTCTTCACCTCCACCGGGGGTGCCATATATGGAGAGGGGGCCGAGCGCAGCGACGAGTTGCCCTTCGCCGAGGACGCACGCTGCGAGCCGTTCTCGATCTACGGCCAGAGCAAGCTCGCGGCCGAGGGCTACATCGACCTCTACGGGCGCACGCGCGGGCTTCCGGCGACCACCGTGCGCCTGGGCAACATCTACGGCCCCCGGCAGGACCCTGCGACCGAGGCAGGCGTGGTCGCCATCTTCTGCGAGGCGGGGCGGGACGGCGGCAGTCCCACCATCTTCGGCACGGGCGAGCAGACGCGCGACTACGTACATGTCGCCGATGTCGTCCCGGCGCTGATCGCGGCACAGGAGAGCGACGACGCCGGTCCGATCAATGTGGGCACCGGAGTGGAGACGAGCGTGCTCCGGCTCGCCGAGCTCGTCGGCATGGCATCCGGGCGCGATGACTTCGAGCCGGAGTTCGCCCCTGCCCGGGAGGGCGAGATCGAGCGGACCGTACTCGACACGGCCGGAGCGGCGGAGCGGCTCGGCTGGCGGGCGGAGCGCACGATCGAGGCCGGCATCGAGCAGACGATCGAAGCGGGCGCCTGAGCCCGTCTAATCTCTGGCGCATGCCGGCACAGGCGTTCGAGGGCAAGGAGTGCATCTGCCAGTTCCGTCGCGGGACCTGCGACCAGAGCTGCGTGCGCGACATGCTCGAGACCCCCTTCTACATGGCGGCGATCAAGCTCAAGGGGCGCCGCTGTCTGGTCATCGGAGGTGGTGACGTCGGACTCGAGAAGGTCGATGGCCTACTGCTCTGCGGCGCCGATGTCCGGCTGGTCGCACCCGAGGCGGTCTCCGAGCTCGCGCGCTACGGGGCGGAAGGGTCGATCACCTGGGAGCAGCGTGAGTTCCACGACGGCGATCTGGACGGAGCCTTCCTGGCGATCGCGGCCACCAACGACACGGACGTCAACGTCGCCGTATATGAGGGGGCCGAGCGGCGGGCGATGCTCGTCAACGTCGTCGACGTGCCGCCCCTCTGCAACTTCATCCTCCCTGCGATCGTGCGGAGCGGACCCCTGGCGATCGCGATCTCGACCGCCGGCGCCTCGCCCGCCCTCGCCAAGCGGATGAAGCGCGAGATCGCCGAAACCTACGGCGAGCCCTATGCGCGCCTCGCGGTGATCCTCAACGACCACCGCGGCTGGGCGAAGGGGACCCTTCCGACCTACCAGGACCGCAAGGAGTTCTTCGAGGGGATCGTCAACGGCGACCCGGACCCGGTCGAGCTGATCAAGCAGGGACGCGAGGACGAGGTCCAGCGCCTGATCGAGCAGCAGAAGGAGCGCTCCGCCGCCGCCATCGGCGTCTCCGCCTAGTCCGCCTTCTTCCCCTCGATCACCAGGAACTCGGCGGATTGCCGGAAGCTGCCGTCGTCGGCGTCGTTGTTGGCTGCGTAGAGGTCGAGTATGTCCTGCCGCAGCGCATCCCACTTGCCCTCGGGCTCGAGCGCGGCCTTGGCGGCGACGGTCGGCGGCAGCGAGTTCTCGTACTCCTCCATGAACTCGTCCGTGGAATCCGCGACGAAGTCGACGGCCGCCTTCTCAAACTCGAACTCGACACCGGTCCCAGCGAACAGCTCGAAGACGTGGTCCTCGGTCCCCCACAGGATCGGGGGTTCGAAGCCCTCCGGCGGCGGCGGCATGTGCTTCGCCACCGTCATGAAGAACCTGCCGATGCTTCCTTCCGGCGTCCAGGCGCAGATCGCCATTCGGCCGCCGGGCTTGAGGACCCGTGCGATCTCCCCCGCTGTCCTGGCGTGGTCCGGGGCGAACATGCAGCCGAACACCGAGACCACCGCATTGAAGCTCGCGTCTTCGAACGGGAGCTGCTCGGCGTCCCCCTCGATCCAGTCGATCTCGACACCGGCCTCGGCAGCGTTGGCGCGGCCCGCTTCGAGGAGCTCGGGCGTGATGTCCAGGCCCGTGACCGTTGCCCCGGTCTTCGCCGCCGGGATCGTCGCGTTGCCGCTCCCACAGGCGACGTCGAGCACCGTGTCGCTCTCGTCGACCTGGGCGGCCTTCACAGCCGCCACGCCCGCACCCTCGATCCGGTGCACGATCGACGGGTAATCCCCCATCGCCCACATCGCGCGTGCCTGCTGCTTCTGCTCGCTCAGCTCAGCCATCTCTCTCTCCTGTCCGGTTCGCGCGAAACCGTCTCAGATCTCGCGCCCACGCGACTTGCCGTGGGTCACACGTCTCCAGGCCCTGATCTACTCGACGTCGCGGGCGCGCAGCAGGGCGGCACCGCCCGCGAAGAGCGCCCCGATCCAGGCGGCCATCGCCGCCAGGGCCGGGATCACGGCGAGGAAGTGGACGTCGGGAGTGCCGACGTCATCGGGATCGAGGCCCTGGATTGCGCTCGGTAGCGCTCCGACTGGGCTGAAGCGGTCAACGCCGGGGGCGAAGTTCCCGAGCAGCGGGTCGATCACGAACGCGAAGATCAGGATGGCCACGATCGCGGTCGGCTGGTTCCGGATCAGGCTGCCGACCCCGACGCCGAACGCTCCGAGAAGGGCCGCGACGCCGGCGTTGCGGGCGAACAGATCGATCACATCTCCGAACGGAGGCGTCGGCAGGTCGCGGATCCCGAGGATCGCGTAGCCGGCGATGGCGATCGCGATCGAGATCGAGATCGAGAGGAGGGCGCCGGCGGCGGCGAAGGCGAGCGTCTTCGCCGCGAGGAAGCGGGTTCGGTCGGGCGCCGCGAGCAGCGAGCTGGTGATCGTCCGGTGGCGCCACTCGCCGGTGATCCCGACGATCGCCAGGATCATGATGAAGAGGGTGCTGGCGTCGTTCTGGAATACGTCGCTGAGCACCGAGTCCTCGGTCGGCTCGCTGAGCGAGGCGATCAGGATGGTGATCACCAGCGAGATCCCGACCGCGACGCCGGCGAGCGCGTAGAAGGTGCGGGTCGTCCGGAGCTTGATCAGCTCGGCGCGCAGCAACCTGGTCACTCGTCCTCACCCCTGGTGAGCTCGAAGAAGACGTCCTCGAGCGAGGGCCCGACCGCGACCAGCTCCGAGAGAGCGACGCGATGCTCGTTTGCCGTCTCGCCGATCGCGTCGGGGGCCACGCCGCGGACCAGCAGCGCCCCTGAATCGTCCGGCTCGTACTCGAGCCCCGACTCCGCCAAGGCCCGCCCGAGCGCCTCGCGGTCGCGGGCGCGAACCCGCGTCACACCTCCCTCCGCCTGTCCGAGCACCTGCTGCAGGGACCCGGCCGTTCGGAGCTTCCCCTGTGCGATCACCACGACGTCGTCGACGCTCTGCGAGACCTCGGAGAGCAGGTGGCTCGAGACCAGCACCGCTCGCCCTCGCCCGGCCTCGGAGCGGAGCAGCTCGCGCATCCACCGGATCCCCGGTGGGTCGAGCCCGTTTGCCGGCTCATCCAGGATCAGCACCTCGGGGTCGCCGAGCAACGCCGCCGCGATCGCGAGCCGCTGGCGCATTCCCATCGAGTAGCCCTTCACCCGCCGGTCGCCGGCGTCGGCGATCCCGACCAACTCCAGCACCTCGTCGACCCGGGAGGCGGGATGCCCGCCGGCGGCGGCGAGGATGCGCAGGTGGTTGCGCCCGCTGCGGCCGGGATGGAAGCTCGCGTCCTCCAGCACCGCGCCGACCTCGGCGCTCGGCTCCGGGAGCTTCTCGAAGATGCGGCCGTCGAAGGTGGCGCTTCCACCGTCCGCGTGAACAAGTCCGAGCAGGATCCGGAGGGTCGTGCTCTTGCCGGCTCCGTTCGGGCCGAGGAATCCGGTTACGCGGCCGGCCTCGACCTCGAACGAGAGGTCGGAGACGGCCTGCACGGAGCCGAAGCGCTTGCTGATCCCGTTGATCTCGATCGCGGACAAGAACGCGGCACTCTAGGCCGCTCCCCCCCTGGGGGTCAGCCGGCTGGCAGCGCGTAGATCGCGACGGCGGCGTACTGAACGGCAGCGGCCGCGATCACCAGCAAGTGGAAGATCTCGTGGTAGCCGAAGACCTCGGGGCGGGGGTCGGGCTTGCGGCGCGCGTAGACGACCGCACCCGCGGAGTAGAGGGCCCCGCCAAGCGCGATCATTCCGACGCCGACCGGACCAATTTCGTTCCAAAGCTGCGGGAGGGTCACGATGGCCACCCACCCGGTGCTCATGTAGACCACTGTTGTGAACCAGTAGGGGGCGCTGATCCAGACCAGGTTGAGGACCAGCCCGGCGAGCGCCGTCGTCCAAACGACGATCAGGACGAGGTTCGCGAGTGTCCCGTGCATGACGAGCAGGGCGAATGGTGTGTAGGTCCCCGCGATGAAGACGAAGATCATTGTGTGGTCCAGCCGGCGCATCCAGCGGCGCACGTCCGGCGTCCACGTGACGCGGTGATAGAGGGCGCTGGTGCCGAGCATCGCCGAGAGCGAGAGGGCGTAGATCGACATGGCCACGACGGCGCGGGTGCCGCTTGCGGCGAAAACCAGAGCGGCGCCCGCACCCAGCGAGACGAAGAAAGCCCATTGGTGAGAGACACCGCGGAGGCGCGGCTTCTGCGCGAGCTTTTGAGCCGCCGCCTGGGCCGCCATCGCGGCACTTTCCCGGGCCGCGGCAACCTGTTTGCCGGCAGCGTCGCGGGCCGCGCCGAGCCGCTCACCGGCCTCGACCCGGGCGTTGCCCAAGCGCTCGCCGGCGGCCTCCGCTGCCTCGCGCGCCGCATCGACGGGATCCCGGCCCGCATGCGCTCCGTCGGACGCCATGACTCGAACCATAGCCCGGCTGGGGTGAGGCGGTTGTCAGGGAACCGTGACCGGGACCAACACCGGCAAATGAAGGAGGGGGCTCCGCTCGGTGGCGGTCCGATCGTCGGACATGAGTCGGCGCAGAAGCGGAGATCACGAATCGTAGGCACTAGATCTAGTGCTCTCCTTCATTGCTGTGTTAGTCAAGCACTACGGCCCGGTACACTCTGACGAGTGAACTGTCCCCGCTGCGACTCCCCCACCAAGACCCTCGAGACCCGCCGCGTCCCCGACGGCGCCGTCCGCCGGCGCCGCGAGTGCACGAGCTGCGATCACCGCTTCACCACCTATGAGCGGGCCGTGCCTGAGGTTCTCGAGGTGATCAAGCGCGACGGCTCCCGCCAGCCCTTCGACCGCGAGAAGCTCCTCGGCAGCCTCAATCGCTCGACCCACAAGCGGAAGCTCGACCCGCGCAAGCTCTCCCTCCTCGTTGACCGGGTTGAGCGCGAGGCCCGTGACTCCGGTGGAGAGCTGCGCGCGACGCGAATCACCGAGCTCTGTCTCGAAGGACTGCAAGAGCTCGACCGCGGCGCCTACCTGCAGTTTGCGGGAACTCTCCCGGATGCCGCTCGGAGCAGGTCATGAAAATCCCCGCAAACACGGAAGAACCGAGGCCCCGGTTCCGTCCGGAGCGCGGAGGATGCTGCTCTGCTCACCCCGAAAGACGAGCGAGAGGAGAAGCTGATGGCTAGGGCCACTTCAAAGGCAGCAAGGACGACAGAGAAGGGCCTGGTCATCGAACGCCGGTTCTCGACGGCCGGGGTGGACCCCTACGACGAGCTCGACTGGGAGTCGCGGGACGCGATCATCGGCGACCCAGACAACCCCGCCTTCGAGCAGCGCGGCGTCGAGTTTCCCAAGAGCTGGTCCCAGAACGCCACCAACATCGTCGCCCAGAAATACTTCCGCGGGCAGCCCGGCTCCCCCCAGCGAGAGACTTCCGTCAAGCAGATGGTCAGCCGCGTCGCCGGCCGGATCGCACAGGTCGGCCGCGAGACCGGCTACTTCGCCAGCGACGAGGACGGCGACGCCTTCGAGGACGAGCTCTCCTCGATCCTGGTCAACCAGAGGGCTGCCTTCAACAGCCCGGTCTGGTTCAACGTCGGCTGGAAGGACCCCGGCTCCGAGCAGGCGTCGGCCTGCTTCATCCTCTCCGTCGAGGACGACATGGACTCGATCCTCTCCTGGAACACCAAGGAGGGGATCATCTTCAAGGGCGGTTCGGGCTCCGGCATCAACCTCTCGAAGATCCGCGGCTCGATGGAGCAGCTCTCCAAGGGCGGGATCGCCTCCGGCCCGGTCAGCTTCATGCGCGGCGCAGACTCCTGGGCCGGCGCGATCAAGTCGGGCGGCGGCACACGGCGTGCAGCCAAGATGGTCGTGCTCGACGTCGACCACCCGGACATCGAGAAGTTCATCTGGTGCAAGGCCGACGAGGAGAAGAAGGCCGCTGCACTGAAGGCCGCGGACTTCGACATGCGCCTCGACTCGGACGCCTTCGCCTCGGTCCAGTTCCAGAACGCCAACAACTCGGTCCGCGTCACCGACGAGTTCATGCAGGCGGTCGAGAACGACGAGGACTGGGACCTGGTCGGACGCGTCGACGGTACGCCGGTCAAGACCGTCAGGGCGCGTGAGCTGATGGACCAGATCGCCGACGCCGCCTGGCAGTGCGCGGATCCGGGCATCCAGTACGACACCACCATCAACCGGTGGCACACGGACCCGAACACCGGTCCGATCACCGCGTCGAACCCCTGCTCCGAGTACATGTCGATCGACGACTCGGCCTGCAATCTCGCTTCGCTCAACCTGATGAAGTTCCGCAACGCGGACGGGACCTTCAACGTCGACGACTTCACCCACGCGGTGGACATCGTCTTTCTGGCCCAGGAGATCCTGGTCGGCTTCTCCAGCTATCCGACCGAGCAGATCACCGAGAACGCGAGAGCGTTCCGCCAGCTCGGCCTCGGCTACGCCAACCTCGGCGCGCTGCTGATGTCGAACGGCCTGCC